>NZ_JBTOPV010000004.1:0-143133 GCF_055284355.1 Pseudomonas sp. HP_01
GCCCGGCCGTCGGTGACTGATCAAACGCTATTCGCGGGCAAGCGCGCTCCTACAATTAATCACCGATCAAGGCGCAGGATTCGGCTGATCCTTGTGAATCGCCTCGATGCCCGCCAGCACTTCATCCGACAGCTCCAGTTCCGCGCTCGCCAGGTTGCTTTCCAGCTGCTCAAGCGTGGTGGCGCCGATGATGTTGCTGGTGACGAAGCTGCGGCTGGTCACGAACGCCAGGGCCATTTGCGCAGGATCAAGACCATGCTCGCGGGCCAGCGCAACGTAGCGCGCGCAGGCCGCTTCCGATTGCGGATTGAAATAGCGCGTGAAGCGGCTATACAGGCTCAGGCGGCCTTTGGCAGGACGGGCGCCGTCGGCGTATTTGCCGGACAACATCCCGAACGCCATGGGCGAGTAGGCCAGCAGGCCGCATTGCTCGCGAATCGCCACTTCCGCCAGGCCCACCTCGAAGCTGCGGTTGAGCAGGTTGTAGGGGTTCTGAATGGAAACCGGACGCGTCAGGCCATGGGCATCCGATTCGGCGAGGAACTTCATGGTGCCCCACGGCGTTTCGTTGGACAGACCCACGTGGCGGATCTTGCCGGCCTTGACCTGCTCGTCCAGCGCTTCAAGCACTTCCAGCAGCGGGGTGAACTGTTCCTCACTGTGGTTGTAGCCCAGCTTGCCGAAGAAGTTGGTGCTGCGCTCGGGCCAGTGCAGTTGATACAGATCGAGATAATCGGTCTGCAGGCGTTTGAGGCTGGCATCCAGCGCCGCGACGATGTGATCGCGGTTGAATTTCAGCTGACCGTCACGGATGTAGTCGATGCCGTTGCCGGGACCGGCGATCTTGCTGGCGAGGATCCAGTCGGCGCGGTCGCCGCTTTGCTTGAACCTGTTGCCGATGATGGTCTCGGTGCTGGCGTAGGTTTCTTTCTTCGGCGGGACCGGATACATCTCGGCGGTGTCGATGAAATTGATGCCGGCGGCCTTGGCCCGTTCGATCTGCGCGAAGGCCTCGGACTGGCTGTTCTGCTCGCCCCAGGTCATGGTGCCGAGGCAGATTGCACTGACATTGAGGTCGGTTCTGCCCAGTTGGCGGTAGTCCATTTGGCTCTCCTGTTTAAAAGAGCCATAAAAGCAGGTTGAAATTTTTTTCGCAATCGGCATAATTCCGCTCCTCTTTGTCGCTGGAGTGATGCCCTGCGCCAAAAGAAACCGCTGCGATCGAACGCGCTGACCCGAGCCCCCTATAGCGTTCGTGCCCGGCGGCCTTTGACTTGTCAAAGACCGTACTAATGAGTATGCTCCGCCGTCTATTTTTCAGGGCGGCCTTTGAGGCTATAAAGAATGAAAACTTTTACCGCTAAACCGGAAACAGTAAAGCGCGACTGGTTCGTCGTCGACGCTGCTGGTCAGACCCTGGGTCGTCTGGCCACTGAAATCGCGAGCCGTCTGCGTGGCAAGCACAAGCCGGAATACACTCCGCACGTTGACACTGGCGACTACATCGTCGTGATCAATGCTGAGCAGATCCGTGTCACCGGTGCCAAGACCACCGACAAGATCTACTACTCTCACTCCGGTTTCCCGGGCGGGATCAAGTCGATCAACTTTGAAAAGCTGATCGCCAAAGCTCCTGAGCGCGTGATCGAGACCGCGGTCAAAGGCATGCTGCCTAAGAACCCGCTGGGTCGCGACATGTATCGTAAGCTGAAAGTCTATGCGGGCGCTGCACACCCTCATACTGCTCAGCAGCCCCAAGAACTGAAGTTTTAACGGAATAGTTCATTATGTCGGCGACTCAAAATTACGGCACTGGCCGTCGCAAGACCGCAACCGCTCGCGTTTTCCTGCGTCCGGGTACCGGTAACATCTCCATCAACAACCGTTCCCTGGACTCGTTCTTCGGTCGCGAAACTGCCCGCATGGTAGTTCGTCAGCCGCTGGAACTGACTCAGACTGTCGAGAAATTCGACATCTACGTCACTGTCATCGGCGGTGGTGTGAGTGGTCAAGCTGGCGCAATCCGCCACGGTATCACCCGCGCTCTGATGCAATACGACGAAACCCTGCGTGGCGCTCTGCGCAAAGCTGGCTTCGTCACTCGCGATGCTCGCGAAGTTGAACGTAAGAAAGTCGGTCTGCGTAAAGCGCGTAAGCGTCCGCAGTACTCGAAGCGTTAATTCGCTTCCGTTCAAAAAGAACGCTCAGTTTCTATACGAAGCTGGGCGTTTTTTTATGGCTGTCTTTTATTGATTTCGAGGGCCTGGTCAAGGAGATCTCGGATGCTGACGGGAGAGGGCTCAATGGGCAATGACGGCGTTAACACGGGCCGGCGTCGCTTCCTTGTGACGGCCACGTCTGTGGTAGGCGCAGCTGGAGCGGTCGGCGGCGCCGTGCCGTTCGTGGGCTCATGGTTTCCGAGTGCCAAAGCCAGGGCGGCGGGAGCGCCGGTCAAAGTCAACATCAGCAAGATTGAGCCGGGCCAGCAGATGATTGCTGAATGGCGTGGTCAGCCGGTGTTCATTGTCCGTCGCACGCCTGAGATCCTTTCCAGTCTGGGCACGCTTACCGGCGAGCTCTCCGACCCTCAATCAAAGGATTCCACCCAGCCTGCCTATGTCGATCCGGTGGTCCGGTCGATCCGGCCTGAAATCCTGCTGTTGATCGGCATCTGCACCCATCTCGGCTGCTCCCCCACGTTTCGCCCCGAGGTCGCTCCCGCCGATTTGGGCAAGAACTGGGTCGGCGGATATTTCTGCCCCTGTCATGGCTCTCGTTACGACCTGGCCGGACGCGTCTACAAGGCGCAGCCTGCGCCGCTGAATCTGCCAGTGCCGCCGCATTCCTACGAGTCGGACTCAATCATCGTCATTGGTGTGGATCAGGAGCAAGCGTGATGAGCAAGCTCATGGACTGGATCAATGCGCGCTTTCCGGCGACCTCAATGTGGGAAAACCACCTCAGCAAGTACTACGCGCCCAAGAATCTCAATTTCTTCTATATCTTCGGCGCCCTGGCGCTGCTGGTGCTGGTCAACCAGATCCTCACCGGCATCTGGCTGACCATGAGTTACACGCCCACGGCTGAGGGGGCCTTTGCATCGGTCGAGTACATCATGCGTGACGTCGCATACGGCTCGATTCTGCGGCTTTTGCATTCGACCGGCGCGTCGGCATTCTTCATCGTCATCTACCTGCACATGTTTCGCGGGCTGCTGTACGGCTCGTATCAGAAGCCCCGCGAGCTGGTCTGGATCTTCGGGATGCTGATTTATCTGGCGCTGATGGCCGAGGCGTTCACGGGCTACCTGCTGCCGTGGGGGCAGATGTCGTACTGGGGGGCTCAGGTGATCGTTTCGCTGTTCGGCGCGATTCCCATCATCGGCAACGACCTTGCCGAGTGGATTCGCGGGGATTATCTGGTCTCCGGCATCACCCTGAACCGGTTCTTTGCGCTGCACGTCGTGGCCTTGCCGATCATGATCATCGGGCTTGTGGTGCTGCATATTCTGGCGCTGCATGAAGTGGGCTCGAACAACCCCGACGGCGTCGACATCAAGAAATACAAGGACGAGAACGGCAACCCTTTGGACGGCATTCCTTTTCACCCGTACTACACGGTCAAGGATCTGCTCGGCGTCGTGGTGTTTCTGTTCATCTTCTGCTCGGTGGTGTTTTTCTTCCCGGAGATGGGCGGTTACTTCCTCGAAAAATCCAACTTCGAGCAGGCCAACGCTTTGAAGACCCCGGAGCACATTGCGCCGGTCTGGTACTTCACGCCGTTCTACGCGATCTTGCGCGCCATCCCGGACAAGCTTCTCGGCGTCATGGCCATGGGCGCCGCCATCGCCGTGCTCTTCGTGCTGCCGTGGCTCGACCGCAGCCCGGTCAAGTCGATGCGCTACAAGGGGCGGCTGAGTCGCCTCTGGCTGCTGTTGTTTTGCCTGTCTTTCGTGACCCTTGGGGTGCTGGGCGTATTGCCGCCGAGCCCCGGGCGCGCACTGCTGTCACAGGTCTGCACGGTCCTGTATTTCGCCTACTTCATCCTGATGCCGTTCTACACGCGCATGGAGCGGACGAAGCCGGTGCCGGACAGGGTGACAGGCTGATGAAAGCGCTCCTCGCCGTCTTGCTCATTGCCCTGTTGCCGGCGTTGTCATTCGCCGAAGAGCGGGGCGCTGATCTCGAAAGCGTCGACATTGACGTCTCGGACAAGGCAGCCCTGCAGGATGGCGCGGGGACGTTCGTCAATTACTGCATGGGTTGCCACAGCGCCAGGTTCCAGCGCTACGAGCGTGTGGCGGACGATCTCGGTATCCCCCACGACCTGATGCTGGAGAAGCTGGTGTTCACCGGGGCGAAGATCGGTGATCACATGACCATCGGGATGCAGCCTGCGGATGCGAAAAACTGGTTTGGTGCCGCACCGCCCGATCTGACCCTTGTCGCACGCGTTCGCGGAACTGACTGGCTCTATGGCTACCTGCGTTCGTTCTACGAGGACCCGACGCGGCCCTGGGGCGTGAACAACAGGATTTACCCTGACGTGGGCATGCCCAATGTGCTGGAAGGGCTTCAAGGGCGTCAGAGGCTCGGCTGCAAGGAGGTTCAGCGCGTAGAAGACAAAAAAACACACACCGACGCGATCCTGAGTCACGAAGCCTGCGATCAACTGGTCATCATCCCTGATACCGGCACGCTGACCGAAGCGCAGTTTAACGAGAAGGTGAAAAACCTCGTCACCTTCCTCGCTTACTCGGCCAACCCGAACACACTGCAGCACCGGCGCATCGGCACCTACGTGCTGCTTTACCTCGCCGTGCTGTTCATCCTGGCCTGGCTGCTCAAGCGCGAATTCTGGAAAGACGTCCACTGAGCAGGCGTCTGATTCGCGGGTCTGCGCCGCTTGCCGTTGCGCTGTTTCAGGTAGTGGGGGGAGAGCAGGTATAGTGGCGGGCTGAAGATTGCAGAATCTACTTCGAGTAAATGAGCTATCTTGTCGCCCGCGTTGAACACCCGATCATCGTGGACGTCGCCGAAAGCGCCCTCGCGGCGCATCCGTATTTCTGCTTTTTGAATATCTACAAGCGAGGAGGACCGCCATGGGCGTGACCAATCGGTTGGCCTGTTACTCCGACCCCGCCGACCACTATTCCCATCGCGTGCGCATTGTGCTCGCCGAGAAAGGTGTCAGCGCCGAGATCATTGAAGTTGTCGCGGGCCGTCATCCGCCCAAATTGATCGAGGTGAATCCGTACGGCAGCGTTCCAACCCTGGTCGATCGTGACCTGGCGTTGTACGAGTCGACGGTGGTGATGGAATACCTAGACGAACGTTATCCCCATCCGCCGCTGCTCCCGGTCTATCCGGTGGCGCGTGCCAACAGCCGCCTGCTGATCCACCGGATTCAGCGCGACTGGTGCGGGCTGGTGGATCTGATTCTGGACCCGCGCAGCAAAGAAGCCGCACGTGTTCAGGCGCGCAAGGAACTGCGCGAAAGTCTGACCGGCGTGTCGCCGTTGTTCGCGGATAAGCCTTTTTTCCTGAGCGACGAGCAAAGTCTGGTCGACTGCTGTCTATTGCCCATACTCTGGCGCCTGCCGATTCTGGGTATCGAATTGCCGCGGCCCGCCAAGCCGCTGCTTGATTATATGGAGCGCCAATTTGCGCGTGAGGCATTTCAGGCAAGTCTGTCTGGTGTCGAACGCGATATGCGCTAAGGCCTTAGGAGCCGTTTGATGAACTCCAGTCGCCCTTATTTGATCCGCGCGTTGTATGAGTGGATCGTGGATAACGATTGCACACCCCACGTACTCGTCAATGCCGACTACCCGAAGGTTCAAGTCCCGCAAGGGTTTGCCAATGACGGGCAGATCGTCCTGAACATTTCGCCGAGCGCCGTTCGCCATCTGCACATGGACAACGACGCGGTGAGTTTCGAAGGCCGCTTCGGTGGCGTTCCCCACAGCCTGTACGTGCCGATTGCCGCAATCATGGGCATTTATGCTCGCGAGAACGGGCAGGGCATGGTCTTCGACTTGGAGCCTGCTGTGGATGAAGACGAAGATCTGGACGTCGAAGACGACATGCCGCCACCGAACGACGAGCCACCGCGCCCTACGGGCCGGCCGAGTCTGAAAGTGGTCAAGTAAGTCGCTTCTGCCGTAACGATAAAGGCGATCCCCCAGGATCGCCTTTTTTGTGTGTGCCGACTGGCGGCTGCCCATCCAAGCCTGTTTCAGGTTCGCTGGATCGTGTATGTCACTTTACGCTTTCCGTAGATTTCTATTTTGATGACCTCGTTGCGGACGCTGGCAGTTTCAGCAACTTTGATGAGCTTAGTCATGCTGTTGATCGCGCACGTCTTTGACCGATATTTAAACCGTTCAATTTCGGCCACCGAGCACGCCCGATAGGCAGTTCGGATCACGCCGCTTTTCTCTAGCAGACCAATTTTCTCTGGCGAAATCCATGAAATCAGCTCGACAATTTTGTCGATTTTTTCATGTAAATGAGCCACTGCTTGCTGCTCGTCCGTAACGCCGAAGCGCTTCCAGGCCGGCTCATGGTGGAACACTCGGTTACGAAAGTTACGAACAAGCGAAACGCGGTTTTTGCACACCTGAAGCATGCTCGCACTCGTAGGCCATGTGCCCCTAAACACTTGTCCCAGATTCTTCGGCCAAATGAGATTGTTGCCCATGAATTCATTATCAAGGACGAATTCCCACGTGGAAAAATCGGCTTGTGAAACGATCTCTTGGTGCTCGGGAGCACCACCGCTGCCCAGTCGTTTCCCTTTTTTCCTTCTGGCGATCTTGAAGGCTGACTGGAAATTATTGGTCAAATATTCAACAGGCTGCGGAGTGTTTACGACTCCTGCGGTATAGCTTCTGTAGCGAAGCTTGCCTTTTTTCCACCAGAATTTACCGAGGTCAGCCGTGAGCGCAGAGTCAATCGCATTCCTCAGCGTGGCTTTAGCTGCACTGAGCAGCGGGTAGAGGGAGGCGCAGACATGGGAATTCCATAGGTAAGCGCCAACCAGCTCTACGTCATTGCTCACGGAGAAAACTTTGGCGTAGCTGGAGATTCGGTGAGAGCTGATGATTTGATCAATTAGCACGGGTCTGTACAGGACGGTGTGCGGCATGCTCGGCTTCCTTTCAGCGAGGCGCCTGTAAGAATGTGGGTTGACATGGATGTCACCCACCCATAGCATCACTCCCTAGGTTGGCAATGAGCTCCAATGGGCGAAAGCTTAAGACTTTTTGCAAAGACCACGAAACACCCACCCCGACCTCGAGTCGGGGTTTTTGTTTCTGGAGGTTTGCCTGCACGTGTCTGCGTTGGTTCTATTTGCTTGGCATTCGGGCTGGATAGCGAACGTGTCTGGAGGGAGAAGCGGCTCCGGCCAGTCTGCCAGGGCTACCATCGATGTAGACCCAGCTCTCGTTAAACCTGGCTGGCACTCGGACCAAAAGCGATGCAATAAAAAGCCCTCACGCGGAGGGCTCAAAAACCTTTGGCGAATCTGCCACACCGTCAGTCGATGTACTCAAACAGCTTCACGATCTTCTGTACGCCGCCGACGCCTTGCACCAGGTTGGTGGCGCGGGTGGCTTCTGCCTGGGTCAGCAGGCCCAGCAGGTAGACGATGCCGTTTTCGGTCACGACCTTGATGCGCGAGCCCGGGATGGCGCTGTCGGTGAGCATCTCGGTTTTGATCTTGCTCGTCAGCCAGGCGTCATTGCTGCGCGCCAGCATCGAGGACGGACCGGTGACCTGGAGCTCGTTGTTGACCTTCTTGACCTTCTGCACCTGGCTGGCGGTTTGCTCGGCCAGTTGCTTGAGGTCCGTCCGCGGTGTCTGGCCCGCAAGCAGGACGATACCGTTGAAGCTGGTCACGACGATGTGTGAGGCGTTGTCCAGGTCAGGATTGGCTTTGGCGATGTTCACCGAGACCTTGGTCTCGATCAGCGAGTCGTCGATCTTGCTGCCAAAGGTGCGTGTACCGCGATCGTCATCGATCGGCGCTTCGCGGCTGGCGTTGATCACCGAGCTGCATCCGCTGATGCCCAGGCAGAGCGTCAGGGCCAGCAGGCTAAGACGTTTGGATATCATTCTTCACTCCCGAACAGTTGGCTGTCGATCAAGTCGCAAAGGCAGTGGATCGCCAGCAGGTGGACTTCCTGGATACGTGCGGTGACTTTTGCCGGGACGCGGATTTCGACGTCCTCCGGCAACAGCAACGACGCAACGTCGCCGCCATCGCGACCGGTCAAGGCTACGACAATCATTTCACGATCATGTGCGGCCTGGATGGCCTGAATAATGTTCGCCGAATTGCCGCTGGTGGAAATCGCCAGCAGCACATCGCCCGGCTGACCCAGCGCACGAATCTGTTTGGAGAAGATTTCGTTGTAGCTGTAGTCGTTGGCGATGGAGGTGATGGTGGAGGTGTCGGTGGTCAGCGCGATAGCGGGCAGGCTAGGTCGCTCGCGTTCGAAACGGTTGAGCAGCTCCGAGGAAAAGTGCTGGGCATCGCCAGCCGAACCGCCATTGCCGCAGGCGAGCATCTTGCCCTCGTTGAGCAGCGCATTGACCATGACCTGGCTGGCTTGCTCGATGTGGGGTGCAACAACATCCATCGCCTGTTGCTTGGTGTCGATGCTGGCCTGGAAAAGCTGGCGAATTCGGGATTGCATGTCCATCTATGAAAACCTTAATAGGGGCGGCTGGTCGAGATGGCGTCCGATAAGTCATCGGCGTCCCGGCACAAAACTGTGCAGCCCGCAAAGCAAAGAGCAAAAGAGCCAGGGTGGTTCGTCGGGTGGTAAGGGATAAAGCGCAACATCAGAAGCTTCCCGGCTAAAGCCGGTCCTGCAAAGCTAAAGCCGGCCCTACAAAAGGGAAGGCGGCCGATCTTACGCTGCAATCCGACGGAATCATCGCGTTTTCAGCAATCGAACGCGTTCTTCAGCCAATTCAGCGCGGGTGATGTGCCGGGGTCGCCATTGATCGCGACGACGTCGAAGCGACACGGCGAATCGGCCCAGCGCACCTCGCTTTGCAGAAAGGATTGAGCTGCCAGAGTAAGCTTTTGCTGCTTGCGAAAATCGACGCTTTCCAGCGCGCCACCCCAACCGGCGTGGCGACGATACCGAACTTCGACGAATACTACTGTATCGCCGTCGAGCATGACCAGATCAAGCTCGCCGCGTTTGCATGACCAGTTGCGGGTAATCAGCTGCAATCCATGCTGTTGCAGGTGACGCAGGGCGTAGGCTTCGGCCTCGCGCCCTGCAGTTTGACGGGTGGTGCCTGAGGTCAAGGAGCGGTGTCCGGCAGGCGCTGGACCTTGCCGTCTACGAACTCTGCCCACGGCAGCTGGCGCTCTATGCGCTGGCCCTGACCGATCGCCAGGCTGCCGGACAGGCCATCGATGCGGCTGTCAGGAAGGGTTTTCAGCTGAGTCAATCGTGGCGCCAGACGGTACGCGTCGATGCCCATGGCATACAGGCGGCCCAGGCTGCCGGCAGCTTGTGGCCACTGAGCGGTCACTTGCTGGCGCAGCGGGTCGTTTGCGTTCAGCAGCCAAGGGGTTTCGCAGAAGCGCACGCCGTTCAGGTCGTTGTACATCGCCGGGTCGCCGCTGTTGGTAAACAAGTGCGAAGTGGCGTAAACCGGAACATCGCCAGCGTACTGGAAGACCATGGTCGGCTTGATCTGCTGCGCCTGTTGAGGCGTTGCAGCCAGGAACATGAAGTCTACGTCCTGGCGACGGGAAGGCTGAGCAGCCATCTGCGTGCCAGTGGCGCTTTGCACGCGCTGGGCACGGCCTTCGCTGTTACGCAGCTGGAACAGATCGGCGACCTGCTGAGCGAGTGCGACCGGCTGATCGATGCGTTCAGCACCCAGCAAGGTGCCGCCTTTGGCCTGCCAGCTTTGGCGGAAGGCCTCCAGCACGCGATCACCCCATTCACCCTTCGGCACCATGGCAACGGCACTGCGTTTGCCATCGGCCCAGGCACGGCGCGCCACTTCGCGCGCTTCGTCTTCAGCGGCCAGACCGAACTGGAACAGCTCGGCAGGGCCCTGGGTGCCGGAATCGCTGTAGTTCAGCGCCAGGGTGGTAATTGGCAATTGAGGGCGAGCACTCAGCTGTTTAACCAGTGGTTTCTCCAGCGGACCGACCACCAGTTGTACGCCCGCCGCCTTGGCTTGCGCATAAAAGGCGTCCATAGAGGTCACGCGGGAGCTGTCGAACACTTCGATCGCAGGTGGCTTCTCGCCGGCCTGCTGGGCTTGATAGTTCGCGGCCATGAAGCCGTCACGCAGAGCGCGCGATACCGAGGCGAGCGGACCGTCTTGCGGCAGCAGCAATGCGATCTTGGTCAGCGGCTGGCTCTTGAGGTCACGCAATTGCGCGAGGGCAGTCGGCAGCTGACGTGCTGCCGGGTGTTGCGGGTTCTGCGCTTTCCAGTTGTCGATGGCCGCCTGTTGCTGTTCCAGCGTGCCGGCGCCCTTGACCGCGCGGGCCAGGCTCAGCCAGCCGCCCATGTCATCGTTTGCCGAGCTTTGCAGCTGCTCGGGTGGCAGCGCGGCAACCAGCGTCCAGATAGCGTCGTTGTTGGCATTCAAGGCATCGCCTTGCAGCAGCGGGCCCATGAACACGCGCTCGCTTGCAGCGGCGAGGGTCTGGCCGTCTGCTTCAAAAGCACGGGCGCGAACAGTGTGAGCGCGGGTTTGCAGATCAACCGGCATTTCGCCCAGATGCTGCATGCTCGGGTGGTTGAGAGCGGTCAGCGCGGCTTTCGGCTGGCTGCGCCCCAATGCCAGTTCGGCAGACAGGGTGTTGGCGTAGATTTGTTTGTCGGTCTTGAGCTGGTCCATCTGCACCTGCTCAAGGATGCTCGCGGCGCGGCTCGGGTTGTTTTGGCGTGCTGCAAGATCAGCCGCCGTCAGTTTCAGCAACGCAGCCTGATCAGGCGACTTTGCCGCTGCAGCCTGTTCGAGCAGTTGTTCGATGCTGGCATCGGGGGAGCGAGGCAATTCGCCAAGGCTGGAGGAGGGCGAACCGGCACAGGCAGCCAGAAGGGCAGCGAGGCAGAGGGCAGAGAACAGCCGCAGGCAAGCGATCATGTGTATGTTCCTGATACTCGAGCAAATTAGCGTGGAAGTGTACCCAAGCACTGGCCGGGGCGCGACGTTGAAGGCGTTAAAGCGGCGATATGGGTCGTCTACGGGCGTGTCAGCCGAGCTGAAACGTCTTTCGCGGGGTCGCTGCCCTGATGCTGGCGTTCGAACTGCGTTTTCAGGTCTCACGGGGTGCAGCGTCCTGTTTTGTGCGCCGCAGCCTGTACAATGCAGGCTTTTACACAACATGAGGTGTGCGCTTTGACTGCTCCGGGTGTTTCGAATTCCACTACAGGTGCGCTTTATGTGGTGGCCACGCCGATCGGCAACCTGGATGACATCAGCGCCCGTGCCTTGAAGGTGCTGCGCGATGTTTCGCTGATTGCCGCCGAGGATACCCGCCACTCATTGCGGCTGATGCAGCACTTTGGCATTCCGACGCCATTGGCCGCCTGCCACGAGCATAACGAACGCGAGGAGGGCAGCCGCTTCATTACACGGCTGCTGGCGGGCGATAACGTTGCGCTGATTTCCGATGCCGGCACGCCGCTCATTTCCGACCCTGGCTACCACTTGGTGCGTCAGGCTCGGGCAGCAGGTATTCAAGTGATCCCGGTTCCGGGCGCCTGCGCATTGATCGCGGCGCTCTCTGCGGCGGGTTTGCCGTCGGACCGTTTCATCTTCGAGGGCTTCTTGCCGGCCAAGTCGGTGGGCCGAAAGGCGCGGCTCGAACTCGTCAAAGAAGAACCGCGCACGCTTATCTTCTATGAGGCGCCCCACCGCATTCTCGAATGCCTTCAGGACATGGAAGACATCTTCGGCCCGGACCGTCCCGCCGTGCTCGGGCGCGAATTGACGAAAACCTTCGAAACCCTCAAGGGACTGCCGCTGTCCGAGTTGCGCGCTTTCGTTGAAGGCGACAGTAACCAGCAGCGCGGCGAATGCGTTGTGCTGGTGGCGGGCTGGAGTGAGCCCGAAGGCGAAGATGTGATTGGCGCCGAGGCGCGGCGTGTGCTGGATCTGCTGCTGGAAGAAATGCCCCTCAAGCGTGCCGCTGCACTGGCAGCAGAGATCACCGGCGTACGCAAGAACCTGCTTTATCAGGTGGCGCTGGATAAACAGAAAGGCGTGTGACGGGATGTCGCGGGCAGCTCTGCAAATGGCGGGAGAGCCGATTAAAGCTTGTTCTTGAGCCGTCCTCCCATTAACCTTGGCGGCGGAGAGTCGATTGGACAGTCGCTGCCTTTCATTGTTCTGCAATGAAGGGGGGAGGAAAGTCCGGGCTCCATAGGGCGGAGTGCCAGGTAACGCCTGGGGGGCGCGAGCCTACGGAAAGTGCCACAGAAAATAACCGCCTAAGCACTTCGGTGCCGGTAAGGGTGAAAAGGTGCGGTAAGAGCGCACCGCACGTCTGGCAACAGTTCGTGGCTAGGTAAACCCCACTCGGAGCAAGACCAAATAGGGTTCCAAGGCGTGGCCCGCGCTGGAACCGGGTAGGTTGCTAAAGATGTCCAGTGATGGCCATCGTAGAGGAATGACTGTCCTCGACAGAACCCGGCTTACAGATCGACTCTCCACCTCCTTTTATCCCCATCGTTTGTACGATTTATCCCCTCCTGTAATACCAAAAAAATCTTAAACCTCACAAATCACTTTAACTTCGAACGCCATCCGTTTGTTCGTCCTGGGAAATATCCGTAGGACCGATCCGAAATCCGCCACATCTCCTTCGTAAGTGCTCCTAAATATCCGTCCTATAAGGGTTTTCCTCGTGAAGTCGCCTTGACGGTGTGGTGGGCGCATTCCTATAGTGTGCGCAAGTGGCGGAAAGTGGCGTGAAGTGGGTTTTTTGACCGCAAAAAGATAATATTTGGAGATCGCGCCTGTGTTCCGTGGTGCAAACGCAATCAATCTCGATGCAAAGGGCCGTCTCGCTATGCCGAGCCGGTACCGTGACGAGTTGGATTCGCGTAGCGCCGGCCAGATGATCGTCACCATTGATACCGTCGACCCGTGCTTGTGCATCTATCCGCTTCCCGAGTGGGAGCTGATCGAGGCCAAGCTGCGCGAGCTCGCCACATTCCGTGAAGAAAACCGTCGTCTGCAGCGGCTGTTGATCGGTAATGCGGTGGATCTGGAGCTGGACGGCAGCGGGCGTTTCCTGGTGCCGCCACGTTTGCGTGAATACGCCAAGCTCGATAAGCGAGTGATGCTGGTAGGCCAGCTCAACAAGTTTCAACTGTGGGATGAGGACGCCTGGAACGCACTTGCTGATGCGGACCTGGCGGCCATTCAAAAACCGGGTGCGATGCCCGATGAACTGCGTGATTTGATCCTGTGACTACGAATAGCGGCTTCACCCACATCACCGTACTGCTCGAAGAAGCCGTCGAGGCTCTTGCGGTGCGCGCCGATGGCTGCTATCTGGATGGCACCTTTGGGCGTGGCGGACATAGCCGACTTATATTGCAGAACCTGGGGCCGGAGGGTCGGCTTCTCGGATTCGATAAAGATCCCCAGGCGATTGCCACCGGGCAAACGCTGGCGGCCGAAGACGGCCGCTTTGTCATTGTGCAGCGAAGCTTTGCTGAACTGGGCGCCGAAGCTCAAGCGCGCGGGTTGGCAGGCAAGGTCAGCGGCATTCTTCTGGACCTCGGTGTGTCGTCGCCACAACTGGACGACCCTGAGCGCGGTTTCAGCTTCATGAACGATGGCCCCCTCGACATGCGCATGGACCCGTCCCGAGGCGTCAGCGCAGCCGAGTTCGTCAATACCGCGCCCGCCGAAGAAATCGCCCGTGTTTTCAAAGAATACGGCGAAGAGCGTTTCTCCCGCCGCATGGCCGGTGCCGTCGTGGCCCGTCGCGAGACGCAACCGTTCGAGCGCACCGGCGATCTGGCCGAAGTGCTGAAAGTCGCCAACCCGGCGTGGGAGAAGGGCAAGAACCCTGCGACCCGCGCGTTCCAGGGCCTGCGCATTCACGTCAACAACGAACTGGGCGATCTGGAAGCGGGCCTCGACGCTGCACTGGAAGCGCTTGAAGTGGGCGGCCGTCTGGTGGTCATCAGCTTCCACTCCCTGGAAGACCGCATCGTCAAATTGTTCATGCGCAAGCTGGTCAAGGGCGAAGCCGATAACCTGCCGCGCAACCTGCCGATCCGTCATCAGGCGTTCGAGCCGCGTATCAAGCTGATCGGCAAGGCACAGTTCGCCTCCGATGATGAAACCCGCGCCAATCCCCGTTCGCGCAGCGCCGTCATGCGCGTTGCGGAGAAACTCCGATGAGCCGCGGTTTCTTCAAGCCCCTCCCGGGCGGTAGCTTCTTCATGCTGATGTTGTTTATCGCCGTGCTGGTTTCGGCGATCGGTGTGGCGTACAGCGCGCACTGGAACCGTCAGTTGCTCAACTCCCTTTACGGTGAACTCAGCGTGCGCGACAAGGCGCAGGCCGAGTGGGGCCGCCTGATTCTTGAGCAAAGCACCTGGACCGCCCACAGCCGTATCGAAGCCCTGGCCACTGATCAGCTGAAAATGCGCATCCCGAACGCCGCCGATATCAGGATGGTGTCGCCATGATGAAGCTCGAAGGGGCACTCTACCCGTGGCGGTTCCGCGTCGTGGTCGGCCTGCTGTCGGTCATGGTCATCGCGATCTGCTACCGCATCGTCGACCTGCAAGTCATCGACCATCGGTTCCTCATCGAACAGGGCGATGCGCGCAGCCTGCGTACGGTTTCGATTCCCGCACACCGTGGTCTGATCACCGACCGCAACGGCGAGCCCCTTGCCGTCAGTACCCCGGTCACCACCATCTGGGCGAACCCGTCCGAAATGCAGGCCGACAAGACCAAGTGGGTCCAGCTGGCGCAGGCACTGGGACAGGATCCCAAGGCACTGACGGATCGCCTCAATGAACAGGCAAGCAAAGAATTTATCTATCTGGTCCGTGGCCTGACCCCGGAGCAGGGTCAGTCAGTGCTCGATCTGAAAGTCCCGGGCGTTTACGGCAAGGAAGAATTCCGCCGTTTCTACCCGGCGGGCGATGTCACCGCGCACATGGTCGGCTTTACCGACCTGGATGATCACGGCCGTGAAGGCGTAGAGCTGGCCTATGAAGACTGGCTCGCCGGTGTCCCCGGCAAGCGGCAGGTCATCAAGGACCGGCGCGGCAGGATGATCAAAGACCTGCAAGTGAAGAAAAACGCCAAGGCCGGCAAGACCTTGGCTTTGTCTATTGATCTGCGCCTGCAATACCTGGCGACCCGCGAGCTGCGCAACGCCATTCAGGAAAACGACGCCAAGGCTGGCAGCCTGGTGATCATGGACGTGAAAACCGGCGAAGTGCTGGCGATGGTCAACCAGCCGACTTACAACCCGAACAACCGCCGCACCATGGTGCCCGCTGCGATGCGTAACCGCGCGATCATCGACGTGTTCGAGCCGGGTTCGACCATGAAGCCGATTTCCATGACTGCTGCGCTGGAAAGCGGCCGCTGGAAACCGAGCGACAAGGTCGAGGTGTATCCCGGTACGTTGCAGATCGGTAAATACACCATCCGTGACGTAACCAAAACCGAAGGCCCGATCCTCGACCTGACCGGCATCCTGATCAACTCCAGTAACGTCGGCATGAGCAAAGTGGCGTTTGACGTGGGTGGCGAAGCGATTTTCCACGCCATGCAGCGTGTGGGCCTGGGCCAGTACACCGGCCTCGGCTTCCCGGGCGAGCGCGTTGGCAACCTGCCGAACTACCGCGAGTGGCGCAAGGCGGAAACCGCAACGCTGTCATACGGCTACGGCCTGTCGGTAACAGCGCTGCAGTTGGTGCACGCCTACGCGGCACTGGCCAACAACGGCAAGATCGTGCCGCTGACCATTCTCAAGACCGACAATCCAGCCGAGTCGGTTCAGGCCATTCCCGAGGCCACGGCCAAAACCGTGCAGGGCATGTTGCAGCAAGTGATCGAAGATCCGCGCGGCGTTTACCGTGCGCGCGTTCCGTCGTATCACGTGGCGGGCAAGTCCGGTACGGCGCGTAAGACTTCCGTGGGCACCAAAGGCTATGCCGAAAACTCGTACCGTTCGCTGTTCGCCGGTTTCGGCCCGATGAGCAACCCGCGTTACGCGGTCGTTGTGGTCATTGATGAGCCGAGCAAAGGCGGTTACTTCGGTGGTCTGGTTTCCGCTCCAGTATTCAGCAAGGTGATGTCGGGCACGCTGCGCTTGATGAACGTGCGCCCGGACAACCTCGCGCCGGTTCCGCCTGAACAACAAGCCAATGCCGTGCCCGCCGCCGCCCCAGTCAAGGGAGGACGTGGCTGATGTCTTTGAATTTGAGCAAGCTGTTTGCACAGTGCAATCGCGACCTGCTGATTCGCGAACTGACCCTGGACAGCCGCAAGGTGCGTCCGGGCGATCTGTTTCTGGCGATTCCGGGCCTCAAGGTCGATGGCCGTGAGCACATCACCGACGCCATCGCACACGGCGCGGCGGCCATTGCTTATGAAGCCGAAGGCGCCAAAGTACTGCCGATCACCGACATCCCGATGATGCCGGTCAAGGGTCTGGCAGCACAGCTGTCGGACCTCGCCGGTCGCTTTTATGGCGACCCGAGCCGCAACCTGAATCTGATCGGCGTGACCGGCACCAACGGCAAAACCAGCGTGACTCAGTTGGTGGCGCAGGCGCTGGACAAGCTCGGTCAGCACTGCGGCATCATCGGCACGCTGGGCACCGGCTTCTATAGCGAGCTGAAGAGTGGCATTCACACCACGCCGGATCCGATCTCTGTGCAATCCACCCTGTATGACCTGAAAAGGGCCGGGGCCAAAGCGGTTGCCATGGAAGTCTCGTCCCACGGGCTGGATCAGGGCCGGGTTACCGCACTGGCCTTCGACGTGGCGGTGATGACCAATCTGTCCCGCGATCATCTCGATTACCACGGCACCATGGAGGCTTACGCTGCCGCCAAGGCCAAGCTGTTCGCCTGGAATGACCTGCGCTGCCGTGTGGTCAATCTTGACGACGCGTTTGGTCGCCAGCTGGCGGCTGCTCCCCACGCTTCGCGTCTGATTACCTACAGCCAGGAAGACAGCAGCGCTTATCTGTTCTGCCGCGATGCGCATTTCGATGACGACGGCGTACGCGCGACCCTGATAACGCCCCAGGGCAGTCATATCTTGCGCAGCAGCCTGTTGGGTCGTTTCAACCTGAGCAATGTGCTGGCTGCGGTCGGCGCTCTGCTGGGGCTCGACTACCCGCTGGACGACATTTTGAAAGTGCTGCCCTCGCTGGAAGGCCCTGCCGGCCGGATGCAGCGTCTGGGCGGTGGCTCGCGTCCGCTGGTGGTGGTCGATTACGCCCACACCCCTGACGCCCTGGAAAAAGTGCTCGCGGCATTGCGCCCACATGCGAAAGGTCAGTTGACCTGCCTGTTCGGCTGCGGCGGCGATCGCGATCGCGGCAAGCGTCCATTGATGGCCGAAGTGGTTGAGCGTTTGGCGGACAAGGTGCTGGTCACCGACGACAACCCGCGCAGCGAAGACCCGGCTCGTATTTTTGATGACATCCGTGGCGGGTTTAAAGCCGCAGGCCAGGTCGACTTCGTTGCCGGTCGCGGTCAGGCCATCGCCCGGATCATTTCTCAGGCGTCCGCTGCCGATGTGATCGTGCTGGCGGGCAAGGGACACGAGGATTACCAGGAAATAAACGGACAGCGTCAGCCGTTTTCCGATCTCGAAGAAGCCACCAAAGCGCTCGACGCCTGGGAGGCCGCACATGCTTAAGCCGCTCTCGTTCAGCGAATTGCTCGTGCCGCTCGACGCGCGTCGTGTGGGCGATGACTGCAGTTTCTCCGGCGTCAGCATCGACAGCCGCGGGATCACTTCAGGCCAGTTGTTCGTGGCGCTGACCGGCCCGCGTTTTGACGGTCACGACTACCTTGAGCAGGTGGCCGCAATAGGCGCAGTCGGCGCGTTGGTTGAGCGCGAGATCCCGGGCAGTTCACTGCCGCAGTTGATCGTCACCGACACCCGCAAAGCCCTGGCGCAACTGGGCGCGTTGAACCGCAATGCGTTTATGGACAAGCCGGTCGCTGCAATCACCGGTTCCAGCGGCAAGACCACCGTGAAGGAAATGCTCGCGAGCATCCTGCGCACGCGCGGCCCTGTGTTGGCGACGCGCGGCAATCTGAACAATGAACTGGGTGTTCCGTTGACCCTGCTTGAGCTGGCACCGGAATTCGATGCTGCTGTCATCGAGCTGGGCGCGTCCCGTGTGGGCGAGATCGCTTTCACGGTCAGCCTGGCCAAGCCCCATGTCTGTGTCCTGACCAACGCCGGGACGGCCCACGTGGGCGAGTTCGGCGGTCCGGAAAAGATCGTCGAAGCCAAGGGCGAGATCATCGAAGGCCTGGACGCCCGCGGCGTGGCGGTATTGAACCTCGACGACAAAGCGTTCGATACCTGGGTGGCCCGCGCCGGCTCGCGCAAAGTCTTGAGTTTTGCGCTCAAAAACAGCCGTGCTGACTTCTACGCCAGCGACCTGGGCATTGACGCGCGTGGCTGCCCGGCGTTCACGCTGAACACCCCGAACGGTTCCGCGCCGGTGCAATTGAACCTGCTGGGCATGCACAACGTCGCCAACGCCTTGGCCGCCGCTGCTGCTGCCCATGCGCTGGACGTTTCCCTGCCGGGCATCGTCGCCGGGCTCGACAACGTACAGCCGGTCAAAGGCCGCACCGTCGCGCAACTGGCGCCGAACGGCATGCGCGTCATTGATGACACCTACAACGCCAACCCCACTTCCGTGGCTGCCGCGACCGACATCCTCACCGGTTTCCTGGGCCGCAAGGTTCTGGTGCTGGGCGATATCGGCGAACTGGGTGACTGGGCGGAGCAGGGCCATCGCGACGTCGGCGCATACGCAGTCGGCAAGGTCGACGCGCTGTATGCCGTCGGTCCGTTGATGGCCCATGCGGTCAAGGCTTTCGGGCAGGATGCCCGCCATTTTGAAACTCAGGCCGAGCTGATCGAAGCGCTCGGCGCCGAGCACGATAAAAACACCACCATTTTGATTAAAGGTTCACGCAGCGCTGCGATGGAAAACGTCGTGGCGGCCTTATGCGGAACACGCCTGGAGAAACATTAATGCTGCTGCTGCTGGCCGAGTATCTGCAACAGTTCTACAAAGGCTTCGCGGTCTTTCAGTACCTGACCCTGCGCGGGATCCTTGGCGTGCTCACTGCACTGTCACTTTCCCTGTGTCTGGGCCCGTGGATGATCCGCGCCCTGCAGAGCAAGCAGATCGGTCAATCCGTGCGCAACGACGGACCCCAATCGCACCTGTCCAAGTCCGGCACGCCGACCATGGGTGGCGCGCTGATTCTGTCTGCAATCGGCATCGCCACCTTGTTGTGGGCTGACCTGAGCAACCGTTATGTGTGGGTAGTGCTGATCGTCACGCTGCTGTTCGGCGCTATCGGTTGGGTCGACGACTACCGCAAGGTGATCGAGAAGAATTCGCGCGGGCTGCCGAGCCGCTGGAAGTACTTCTGGCAATCGGTGTTCGGCCTGGGCGCGGCGATCTTCCTTTATATGACTGCGCAATCGCCGGTGGAAACCACGCTGCTGATTCCGATGCTCAAGGACTTCAGCATCCCTCTGGGCATTGGCTTCGTGGTGCTGACCTACTTCGTGATCGTCGGCTCCAGCAATGCTGTGAACCTCACCGATGGCCTGGACGGCCTGGCGATCATGCCAACGGTAATGGTCGGCGGCGCGCTGGGGATCTTCTGCTACCTGTCGGGTAACGTGAAATTCGCAGAATACCTGCTGATTCCCTACGTGCCTGGCGCGGGCGAATTGATCGTGTTCTGCGGCGCGCTGATCGGGGCAGGCCTGGGCTTTCTCTGGTTCAACACCTATCCGGCTCAGGTATTCATGGGCGACGTCGGTGCGCTGGCACTGGGCGCGGCATTGGGCACCATCGCTGTCATCGTCCGTCAGGAAATCGTCCTGTTCATCATGGGCGGCGTCTTCGTAATGGAGACCCTGTCAGTCGTCATTCAGGTCGCATCCTTTAAATTAACCGGCCGCCGCGTTTTCCGGATGGCGCCCATCCACCACCACTTTGAACTCAAGGGCTGGCCCGAGCCGCGCGTGATCGTCCGTTTCTGGATCATCACCGTGATCCTGGTGTTGGTCGGCCTTGCCACGTTGAAACTGAGGTAGAACGAGTGTCACTGATCGCTTCTGACCACTTCCGCATCGTTGTCGGCCTCGGCAAGAGCGGCATGTCCCTGGTTCGCTTTCTTGCGAACCGGGGTGTGTCGTTTGCTGTCGCCGATACGCGGGAGAATCCGCCAGAACTCGCGACCTTGCGCCGTGACTACCCGCAGGTCGACGTGCGCTGTGGTGAGCTGGACGTTGAATTCCTGTGCCGCGCCGATGAGCTGTATGTCAGCCCCGGTCTGGCCTTGGCGACCCCGGCTTTGCAGGAAGCGGCCATGCGCGGCGTGAAGCTGTCCGGCGATATCGAGCTGTTCGCTCGCAATGCGAAGGCGCCCATCGTTGCCATCAGCGGATCGAATGCGAAAAGCACGGTCACCACGCTGGTGGGTGAGATGGCCGCGGCAGCGGGCAAACGTGTCGCCGTCGGCGGCAATCTCGGCACGCCGGCGCTGGATCTGCTCAGCGATGACGTCGAGCTGTATGTCATGGAGCTGTCGAGCTTCCAGCTGGAAACCACCGATCAGCTCGGCGCTGAAGTGGCAACCGTGCTGAACATCAGTGAAGACCACATGGACCGCTACACAGGCCTGCCGGCTTATCACTTGGCCAAGCACCGGATCTTCCGCGGCGCGCGGCAGGTGGTGGTCAATCGTCAAGACACGCTGACCCGCCCGTTGATCGGTGAAGGCGTGCCGTGCTGGACCTTCGGTCTGAACAAGCCCGACAGGAACGGCTTCGGCTTGCGCGAAGAGAACGGCGAGAAATATCTGGCCTTCCAGTTCGACAACCTGATGCCGGTCCGCGAGCTGAAAATCCGTGGCGGCCACAATCAGGCCAACGCCCTGGCTGCGCTGGCACTGGGTCATGCGGCCGGTCTGCCGTTCGACGCCATGCTTGCCAGCCTCAAGACATTTGCCGGTCTGGTTCATCGCTGCCAATGGCTGCGTGAGCTCAACGGCGTGAACTACTACGACGACTCCAAAGCGACCAACGTCGGTGCCGCGCTGGCAGCGATTGAAGGGCTGGGCGCCGACATCGACGGCAAGCTGGTGCTGATTGCCGGTGGCGATGGCAAGGGCGCGGATTTCACCCCGCTCAAAGCCCCGGTTGCCGCCCATTGCCGCGCCGTCGTCCTGCTGGGCCGCGATGCGGATCTGCTTGCTGCGACCTTCGGCGATTCGGTGCCTCTGGTACGCGTCACTACATTGGAAGAAGCCGTGCAACGTGCTGCTGATATCGCACAGGAAGGGGACGCCGTGTTGTTGTCGCCCGCCTGCGCAAGCCTGGACATGTTCAAGAATTTCGAAGAGCGCGGACAACTGTTCGCCCGGGCCGTGGGGGACTTGTCATGATTTTTGGCGTGATCAAGCCGTACCCGTCGCCGATCATCAGCGGCCGTGGCGTTGACGTCGATTTCCCGATGCTCGCCGGCTGCCTCGCGTTGCTGGGCCTGGGCCTGGTGATGATCACTTCCGCGTCGTCGGAAGTGGCCGCCGTTCAGTCAGGCAACGCGCTGTACATGATGACCCGTCACTTGATCTATCTGGTGCTCGGCCTCGTCGCTTGCGTCGCGACCATGATGGTCCCCGTCGCCACCTGGCAGCGTCTGGGCTGGCTGATGCTGATCGGCGCGTTCGGCCTGCTGATCGCGGTGATCGTGCCCGGCATCGGGCGTGAGGTGAACGGTTCGATGCGCTGGATCGGCTTCGGAATGTTCAACGTGCAGCCGTCGGAAATCGCCAAAGTCTTCGTGGTGATCTTCCTGGCCGGTTACCTGATTCGTCGCCAGCAGGAGGTGCGTGAGAGCTGGATGGGCTTCTTCAAGCCGTTCATCGTCTTGCTGCCCATGGCTGGCTTGCTGCTGATGGAGCCGGACTTTGGCGCCACCGTCGTGATGATGGGCGCGGCGGCTGCGATGCTGTTTCTCGGCGGCGTCGGTCTGTTTCGTTTCAGCTTGATGGTGGCCTTGGCCGTTGGCGCTGTGTTCGTGCTGGTCCAGGCGCAGCCGTACCGGATGGCGCGTCTGATTACCTTCACCGACCCGTGGTCCGATCAATTCGGTTCCGGCTACCAGCTGACCCAGGCGCTGATTGCCTTCGGTCGTGGCGAATGGTTCGGCGTCGGCCTCGGCAACAGCGTGCAGAAGCAGTTCTACCTGCCGGAAGCCCACACCGACTTCGTGTTCTCGGTACTGGCCGAAGAGCTGGGCGTGGTGGGTTCGCTCGCCACGGTCGGGCTGTTCGTCTTCGTCAGTATCCGGGCGATGTACATCGGCATGTGGGCCGAGCGCGCCAAGCAGTTCTTCGCCGCGTACACCGCGTACGGCCTGGCCTTCCTCTGGATTGGTCAATTCCTGATCAACATCGGCGTGAACGTGGGTTTGCTGCCGACCAAGGGTCTGACCCTGCCGTTCCTCAGCTACGGCGGCAGCTCGTTGATCATTTGCTGCGCCAGCCTGGGCCTGTTGCTGCGCATCGAGTGGGAATCGCGCAACAACATGGGCAGTGAAGAAGCCGAGTTCCAGGAAAGCGACTTTGCCGAGGAGCCGACCCATGGCCGCCGGTAACGTTTTGATCATGGCGGGCGGCACCGGTGGACACGTGTTCCCGGCGCTGGCGTGTGCCCGTGAGTTCCAGGCCCGCGGTTACACCGTGCATTGGCTGGGGACGCCCCGTGGGATTGAAAACGAGCTGGTGCCCGCGGCAGGTTTGAAGCTTCACCTGATCAACGTCACCGGTTTGCGTGGCAAGGGTCGGCTGTCGCTGCTGAAGGCGCCGTTCATGTTGATCAAGGCGTTGTTGCAGGCGCGCAAGGTCGTGCGTGAGTTGAAGCCGGTCTGCGTTGTTGGCTTCGGCGGCTACGTGACAGGCCCTGGCGGTCTGGCGGCGAAACTCGCTGGCGTGCCGCTGATCATCCACGAACAAAACGCCGTCGCGGGCACGGCCAATCGCAGCCTGGCGTCGTTCGCTGCGCGGGTCTGTGAAGCGTTCCCGCAGACCTTCGCCGCATCGGCCAAGCGCCGTACCACCGGTAACCCGGTACGCGCCGAGCTGTTTTTCGAGACGCCGCGCCAGACTCTGATCGGTCGCCGGCCTCGTTTGCTGGTGCTGGGCGGAAGCCTTGGCGCCGAGCCGCTGAACAAATTGCTGCCGGAAGCCCTGGCGCAAGTGCCGGCCGACATCCGCCCTGAAGTGTTTCATCAGGCCGGCAAGCATCACGATGAAGTGACCGCCGAGCGTTATCGCGCCGCCGGTGTCGAGGCGCAGGTCGCCCCCTTCATCAAAGACATGGCCCAAGCCTATGGCTGGGCGGATCTGGTGGTCTGCCGCGCAGGTGCGTTGACCGTCAGTGAACTGGCTGCTGCCGGGCTGCCGTCGTTGCTGGTGCCTTTGCCCCACGCGATCGACGATCACCAGTCGCGCAACGCCGAATATCTGGCTCGCGAGGGCGCTGCCTTCGTCATGCCGCAAGCGACAACTGGCGCCGCCGAGATGGCCGCTCGCCTGAAAGAGGTTTTGATGCAACCCGAACAATTGAACCGCATGGCCGTCACGGCTCGCCAACTGGCCAAGCCTGATGCCACCAACACCGTCGTCGATATCTGCCTGGAGGTGGCCCATGGTTGAGAATCAACGCGCCATGCCCCAGCCGGAAATGCGCCGCATCCGTCGTATCCACTTCGTGGGCATCGGCGGCGTGGGGATGTGCGGTATTGCCGAAGTATTGCTGAACCTGGGCTATGACGTGTCCGGTTCAGACCTCAAGACCTCGGCAGTGACCGAGCGTCTGGAGTCCTTCGGTGCGCAGATTTTCATCGGCCATCGCGCAGAAAACGCGGCTGCCGCTGATGTGCTGGTCGTGTCCAGCGCCGTTAACACCTCTAACCCGGAAGTGGCGACTGCCCTTGAGCGTCGTATTCCAGTCGTGCCACGGGCTGAAATGCTGGCCGAGTTGATGCGCTATCGCCACGGCATCGCCGTCGCCGGTACTCACGGCAAAACCACGACCACCAGCCTGATCGCTTCGGTATTCGCGGCCGGTGGCCTTGATCCGACGTTCGTCATTGGCGGTCGTCTGAATGCAGCTGGCACCAATGCGCAGCTGGGCACCAGCCGTTACCTGATCGCCGAAGCCGATGAGAGTGACGCGAGCTTCCTGCACCTTCAGCCCATGGTGGCGGTCGTCACCAACATCGACGCCGACCATATGGCGACCTACGAAGGTGACTTCAACAAGTTGAAGAAAACCTTCGTGGAATTCCTGCACAACCTGCCGTTCTACGGGCTTGCAGTGGTGTGCATCGATGATCCGGTGGTGCGCGACATTCTGCCGTCGGTCAAGCGTCCGACCATGACTTATGGTTTCAACGAAGCTGCCGACGTACGCGCGATTAACGTCCGTCAGGAAGGCATGCAAACGTACTTCACCGTGCTGCGTCGTGACCGCGAGCCGCTCGATGTGTCGGTGAACATGCCGGGCAACCACAACGTGCTCAATTCGCTGGCGACCATCGCTATCGCCACCGACGAAGGCATTACGGATGAGGCCATCGTGCAGGGGCTTTCGGGCTTCCAGGGCGTGGGTCGACGTTTCCAGGTCTACGGTGAACTGCCGGTTGAAGGCGGCACGGTGATGCTGGTCGACGATTACGGCCACCACCCGACCGAAGTCGCTGCCGTCATCAAAGCTGTGCGCGGCGGCTGGCCGCATCGCCGCCTGGTCATGGTTTACCAGCCGCACCGCTACAGCCGTACCCGCGATCTGTACGACGATTTCGTGCAGGTCTTGAACGACGCCAACGTGCTGCTGCTGATGGAAGTCTATCCGGCCGGTGAAGAACCGATTCCGGGCGCGGACAGCCGTCAGCTGGCCCACAGCATTCGTCAGCGCGGTCAGCTTGATCCGATCTACATCGAGCGTGGCGTCGAACTGGCCCCGCTGGTCAAACCGCTGCTGCGCGCCGGCGACATTCTGCTGTGCCAGGGCGCCGGCGACATCGGCGGGCTCGCACCGCAATTGCTGAAAAGCCCGCTGTTCACCGGCGCCATCGTGGCCTCAACCGAAGGTAAGCTGAAATGACAGCCGCCCTGCAGTCCGCCCTGTTCTCGACGCTGGAGCCGAAACGCTTCGGTCGCGTCGCCGTGCTGTTCGGCGGCAAGAGCGCGGAGCGGGAGGTTTCCCTGAAATCCGGCAGCGCAGTGCTTGAGGCCCTGCAAAGCGCAGGCGTCGACGCGTTCGGTATCGACGTGGGCGAGGATTTCCTGCAGCGGCTGGTCAGCGAAAAGATCGATCGCGCGTTCATCGTGCTGCACGGTCGCGGTGGCGAAGACGGCACCATGCAGGGTCTGCTGGAGTGCCTGGAAATCCCCTACACCGGCAGCGGCGTGCTCGCGTCGGCGCTGGCGATGGACAAGCTGCGCACCAAGCAGGTCTGGCAGAGTCTCGGCTTGCCGACGCCCCGCCATGCGGTGCTGAGCAGCGAAGCGGATTGTATTTCTGCGGCGACGGAACTGAGCTTTCCTTTGATCGTCAAACCCGCCCATGAAGGTTCCAGCATCGGTATGGCCAAGGTGACTGGCGTCGACGAATTGATCGCCGCCTGGAACGCCGCCCGTACCTACGATTCGCAAGTGTTGGTCGAACAATGGATCGAAGGTCCGGAGTTCACCATCGCCTCACTGCGTGGGCAGGTATTGCCTCCCATCGGTCTGGGTACTCCCCACAGTTTTTACGACTACGACGCCAAATACCTGGCTTCCGATACTCAGTACCGGATCCCTTGCGGCCTCGATGCAGCCAAAGAAGATGAGCTCAAGGCACTCACGGCGCGGGCGTGTGAAGCGGTCGGCATTGCCGGCTGGGCACGCACCGACGTCATGCAGGACGCCGACGGCAAATTCTGGTTGCTGGAAGTGAACACCGTTCCCGGCATGACCGACCACAGCCTTGTACCGATGGCTGCGCGTGCGGCCGGGCTCGATTTCCAACAGTTGGTGTTAGCGATTCTGGCCGACAGCGTCCAGGTGGAAGGGTAGATCATGCACGGCGCAACGGTTCGTCATCAGCAATCCGCCACCGGCCGCAACAAGCCGGTGCCGCGGGGTGCCAGCCGCATGGTCGCCAAGGAGCCCATGTCGTCGCGCATGTCGCGACCGAACTTCGGTTTCCTGCGCAGCCTGATGTGGCCTGTGCTGTTGGTTGTGTTCGGTTTCGGTACGTATGAAGCCGCCCAGCGCTTGCTGCCTTACGCCGACCGGCCGATCTCGCGGATCAACGTGCAGGGCGATTTGAGCTACATCAGTCAGCAAGCCGTGCAGCAGCGAATCGCGCCGTTCGTGGCGACCAGTTTCTTCAACATTGATCTGGCCGGCATGCGCACCGAGCTTGAGCAAATGCCATGGATTGCCCACGCCGAGGTCCGTCGCGTCTGGCCGGATCAGGTGGTGATCCGTCTGGAAGAACAATTACCGGTTGCGCGCTGGGGTGATCAATCCCTGCTGAACAACCAGGGTCAGGCATTCACCCCGCGTGAACTGGCCAACTACGAACACCTTCCGCAGTTGTTCGGGCCTCAACGGGCCCAACAGCAGGTGATGCAGCAGTACCAGGTACTGAGCCAGATGTTGCGCCCGTTGGGGTTCTCCATCGCTCGCCTGGAACTGCGTGAGCGAGGCAGCTGGTTTCTGACCACCGGCGCAGGCAATGCAGGCCCAGGCCTGGAGCTGCTGCTGGGACGAGGCAATCTGCTTGAGAAGATGCGCCGCTTTATCGCCATCTATGACAAGACACTGAAAGACCAGATCACGAACATTGCGCGAGTCGACCTTCGTTACAACAACGGCCTGGCCGTTGGTTGGCGCGAACAGGCAGCAGCGCCAACGACGGACAAACCCGCCGTCGCGAAGAATTGATAAGAGGCAGGACCCATGGCAAACGTGCAAAGCGGCAAAATGATCGTCGGATTGGATATCGGCACCTCCAAAGTGGTGGCGCTGGTAGGCGAAGTCGCGGCTGATGGCACGCTGGAAATCGTCGGTATCGGCACTCACCCGTCCCGCGGCCTGAAGAAGGGCGTCGTGGTGAATATCGAATCCACCGTGCAATCGATCCAGCGCGCCGTAGAAGAAGCGCAGCTGATGGCCGGTTGCCGCATTCACTCGGCGTTTGTCGGCGTTGCGGGCAATCACATCCGCAGCCTGAACTCCCACGGCATCGTGGCGATTCGCGACCGCGAAGTCAGCTCGGCCGACCTTGAGCGCGTGCTCGACGCTGCCCAGGCTGTGGCGATCCCGGCTGACCAGCGCGTGCTGCACACGTTGCCGCAGGACTACGTCATCGATAACCAGGAAGGCGTTCGCGAGCCACTGGGCATGTCGGGCGTGCGTCTGGAAGCCAAGGTTCACGTGGTGACCTGCGCAGTGAACGCTGCACAGAACATCGAAAAATGCGTGCGCCGCTGTGGCCTCGAAGTCGACGACATCATTCTCGAGCAGCTGGCCTCGGCCTACTCGGTGCTGACTGACGACGAGAAAGAACTGGGCGTGTGCCTGGTGGACATCGGCGGCGGTACCACCGACATCGCAATCTTCACCGAAGGCGCGATCCGCCACACCGCGGTGATCCCGATTGCCGGCGACCAGGTGACCAACGACATCGCCATGGCGCTGCGTACACCGACCCAGTACGCCGAAGAAATCAAGATCCGCTACGCCTGCGCCCTGGCCAAACTGGCTGGAGCCGGCGAAACCATCAAAGTGCCAAGCGTCGGCGACCGTCCACCCCGTGAGCTGTCCCGTCAGGCCCTCGCTGAAGTTGTCGAGCCGCGCTATGACGAGCTGTTCACCCTGATCCAGGCCGAACTGCGTCGCAGCGGCTACGAAGACTTGATCCCGGCCGGCATCGTGCTGACCGGTGGCACCTCGAAAATGGAAGGCGCGGTCGAACTGGCCGAAGAGATCTTTCACATGCCGGTCCGCCTCGGCGTACCGCACAGCGTCAAAGGGCTCGCGGACGTCGTTCGCAACCCGATTTACTCAACCGGCGTCGGCCTGTTGCTGTACGGACTGCAAAAGCAGTCTGACGGCATCTCGCTGTCCGGCCTTTCCGGCTCCGGTAGCAGTTATAGCGATGAACCGAAGGCCCCAGTGTTAGAGCGTCTCAAACGCTGGGTTCAGGGGAATTTCTAAGATTCAAAAAGTGGTAGGCAGGCAACAGGCGACATAAAACTAGAGAACTGAAGGAGAGGGAACATGTTCGAGCTCGTAGACAACATCCCACAAAGCCCGGTAATTAAAGTTATCGGCGTTGGTGGTGGCGGCGGCAACGCAGTCAATCACATGGTCAAAAGCAACATCGAAGGCGTCGAGTTCATCTGCGCCAACACCGATGCTCAGGCCCTGAAAAACATTGGCGCACGTACCATTCTGCAATTGGGTACCGGCGTGACCAAAGGCCTGGGCGCAGGTGCAAATCCTGAAGTCGGCCGTCAGGCTGCACTGGAAGACCGCGAGCGCATCGCTGAAGTGCTGCAAGGCACCAACATGGTCTTCATCACCACTGGCATGGGCGGCGGTACCGGTACCGGTGCTGCACCGATCATTGCCGAAGTGGCCAAGGAAATGGGCATTCTTACTGTTGCGGTCGTCACCCGTCCGTTCCCGTTCGAAGGCCGCAAGCGTATGCAGATCGCCGATGAAGGCATCCGCGCGCTGTCCGAAAGCGTCGACTCGTTGATCACCATCCCCAACGAGAAGCTGCTGACTATCCTCGGTAAGGACGCCAGCCTGCTGTCGGCTTTCGCCAAGGCTGACGATGTACTGGCCGGTGCCGTTCGCGGTATCTCCGACATCATCAAGCGTCCGGGCATGATCAACGTCGACTTCGCCGACGTACGCACCGTGATGTCCGAAATGGGCATGGCGATGATGGGCACTGGCTGCGCCAGCGGTCCGAACCGTGCGCGTGAAGCCACCGAAGCGGCCATCCGCAACCCGTTGCTCGAAGACGTGAACCTGCAAGGTGCTCGCGGCATTCTGGTCAACATCACCGCCGGTCCTGACCTGTCTCTGGGTGAGTACTCCGACGTGGGTAGCATCATCGAAGCGTTCGCCTCCGAGCACGCCATGGTCAAGGTCGGTACCGTTATCGATCCGGACATGCGCGACGAGCTGCACGTGACTGTGGTTGCCACCGGCCTGGGTGCAAAAATCGAGAAGCCTGTGAAGGTCATCGACAACACCATGCAGACCGCTCAAGCCGCACCTGCGCAGCAACACGCCGCACGCCAGGAGCTGCCTTCGGTCAACTACCGCGATCTGGACCGCCCAACCGTGATGCGCAATCAGGCACACGCGGGCGCAACAGCCGCCGCGAAGATGAATCCGCAAGACGATCTGGATTACCTGGACATTCCAGCGTTCCTGCGTCGTCAGGCTGATTAATGGGTTCTATCAGGGGTATAAGGGTGATTGGTGTTCAGCAAAGGCGGGGTCTGCTATCATCGCCAGCCTTTGTTGATACTAATTCGCGATACGCGCTGAAGCGGCCAATGCCATGATTAAACAACGCACCCTGAAAAATATTATCCGTGCCACAGGTATCGGCCTGCACTCGGGGGAGAAGGTTTACCTGACCCTCAAACCAGCACCTGTGAACGCTGGCATTGTGTTTTTCCGTACCGACCTTGAGCCGGTGGTCCAGATCAACGCTCACGCGTTGAATGTGGGTGACACCACGCTCTCCACGACGCTGTTCAATGGCGACGTGAAGGTCGATACGGTCGAGCACTTGCTGTCGGCCATGGCCGGCCTTGGCATCGATAACGCCTACGTTGAACTTTCTGCCTCCGAAGTTCCAATCATGGACGGCAGCGCAGGTCCCTTCGTATTCCTGATTCAATCGGCTGGCCTGGAAGAACAGGACGCACCGAAGAAATTCATCCGCATACTGAAAGAAGTGTGCGTAGAAGAAGACGGCAAGTCCGCCAAGTTTTTACCGTTTGAAGGTTTCAAGGTCGGGTTCGAGATCGATTTCGATCACCCGTATCTGAAGAACCGTACACAGACGGCTTGCGTGGATTTTTCCAGCACTTCGTTCGTTAAAGAAGTGAGCCGTGCGCGGACATTCGGTTTCATGAAAGACATCGAATACCTGCGTAAACATAACCTTGCTCTGGGCGGCAGCGTTGAAAACGCGATCGTCGTGGACAAGGACGGCGTGCTGAACGAGGACGGTCTTCGTTATGAAGACGAGTTCGTGAAGCACAAGATTCTGGATGCCATCGGTGACCTGTATCTGTTGGGCAACAGTCTGATCGGCGAGTATCAGGGCTTCAAGTCGGGACACGGTCTGAACAATCGTTTGCTTCGTGCGTTGATCGCTCAGGAAGACGCTTGGGAAGTTGTGACCTTCGAAGATGCCAGCACCGCACCGATCTCTTACATGCGCCCCGTTGCGGCGGTGTAGACAGTCTCTTCTTCCTAGTTTTTGATGTTTTCAGGCCACCTTCGGGTGGCCTTTTTTATTGATCGTCGATTGGATAGCGGGCATATCCGTTTTTTGTGTTTGCTGGAATTATGGTTCCGCCCTTACGGCGGGTCACTTTTTCCAACAGCCCGGATTGCCGGCCCAGAAAAAAGTAACCAAAAAGGCCGTGCTCCTGGTTGGGTTCCTCCTTCGTCGGAATACCTTCACTCCGGTCTCGCTCCGTGGGCCCGCGCCGAACGGGCATCCATGCCCTGACGGCGCTCTCGCCGCATCCATGCGGCTCGGCCCACTGCGCGAGACCTGCGCTCAGCCTGCACCCAAGTCGCGATCGGCGGTGTCTGGGCTGCATGTGGTTGAACATCAAGATCAAAAGCTTCCCGGCTGAAGCCGGTCCTACGAGGGCGACGCCGGTCCCGCAGGTGTACGCGGTGCTTTTTAGTGGGACCGGCTTTAGCCGGGAAGGGGCCAGTAAGAGCGCTGGCATTTTTGGATTTGGTTAAAGAGGGCTGAGACTGATCTTGCCCACGCTCTGCGTGGGTATGCATCCCAGGACGCTCCGCGTCCGGTCTTTAGCCGAATGCTGCGAATCGGCGGGCCGGGGTAGTCAGCATCATGATTCCCCAGTTTCTTTCGTCACGGCATGCGCTGCCAGCCGTTCCAGCGCGGCACGCAGTTTCGGGTCGGTGATGCCTTCGGCCGTTGCGGAGATGGTTTCGGCCGCTGCAACGGAAAGATCGCGCGTATGACCCATCTCACTTCGGTGCGTTCTTGCGGGCTGTACCTTCAGGTGCAGGCGAGTGAGGTTGGCGAATTCCTTGAACGCGACCAGTTGCCGTTGCAGACGCTTCTGTTGATAGCGCAGTCGAGTGGCCCAGTGGCCGTCGGTGACGATGAGCAGCAGTGTGCCCTCGCGCCAGGACGCGACGTGGCAGTGCTCGCGGGCGGCGGGTTGTAGCTGGCTTTCCAGCAGACGCTGCAAATGGGCGAGGCGTTGGGCGTGGTTGAAGATGGCTTTAAGCGGCCGGGATTCGCGCAGAAGAACGGCCGGTACGCGAGCGGGGAGGGGACGAAATGCCATGATGGGGTGCCTTGTGTTGCCAGGGCGTGATCTTAGCAGAATCGGTTGGAGCACCTTTGCATCAGGCATTCCGGGCACAAATGCGCCAAGCGATCATGAAAAAACATTAATAAAACTTCTCGCCCGCATGGGTTGAAGTCACGGGAAATGACCCTATTGTACTTCTGCCCCGTAACATTGCTGTGCCAGCATCGTGGAATAACGCCACTTTCCTCACCACCATTTCCGGGTAGAATGCTCGTTCGCATGCGGCCATGAGGGCTGCTCGGGCGACTCACGGGGCCGCCCTCCATCCCTATGTGTGGAAGATCCTTTCGATATGTTTGCACCTTTGTTAAAAAAACTTTTCGGAAGCAAGAACGAGCGCGAAGTGAAGCGCATGCTCAAGACGGTCCAGGTCGTCAACAGCTTCGAAGAGCAAATGCTCGCCCTCTCGGACGAACAGCTGCGCGCCAAGACCGACGAGTTGAAGGCCCGCATAGCCAAAGGTGAGACCCTCGACCAGCTCTTGCCAGAAGCCTTCGCGGTCTGCCGCGAGGCGGGTAAACGCATCATGGGCATGCGTCACTTCGACGTACAGCTCATCGGTGGCATGACACTGCACGAAGGCATGATCGCCGAGATGCGGACCGGCGAAGGTAAAACCCTCGTCGCGACCCTCGCGGTCTACCTCAATGCACTGTCCGGCAAGGGTGTGCACGTGGTCACGGTGAACGACTACCTGGCCCGTCGTGACGCCAACTGGATGCGCCCGCTGTATGAATTCCTCGGTCTGAGCGTAGGCGTGGTCACGCCTTTCCAGCCGCCGGAAGAGAAGCGCGCCGCCTACGCCTCCGACATCACCTACGGTACCAACAACGAATTCGGTTTCGATTACCTGCGCGACAACATGGCGTTCAGTCTGGAAGATAAATTCCAGCGTGAACTGAATTTCGCCGTGATCGACGAAGTTGACTCTATTCTTATCGACGAAGCCCGTACCCCGCTGATCATCTCCGGCCAGGCCGAAGACAGCTCCAAGCTCTACACCGAAATCAACAAGCTGATCCCCAAGCTCGAGCAGCACATCGAGGAAGTGGAAGGCGTGGTCACCAAGCAGGGTCACTTCTCCATCGACGAGAAGTCCCGTCAGGTAGAGCTGAACGAGTCCGGTCACCAGTTCATCGAAGAGATGCTCACTGAAGTCGGTTTGCTGGCTGAAGGCGAGAGCCTGTATTCCGCGCATAACCTCGGTCTGCTGACCCACGTTTACGCCGGTCTGCGTGCCCACAAGCTGTTCCATCGCAACGTCGAATACATCGTTCAGGACGGCCAGATCCTGCTGGTCGACGAGCACACCGGCCGCACCATGCCGGGTCGTCGTCTGTCCGAAGGCCTGCACCAGGCTATCGAAGCGAAGGAAGTTCTGAACATTCAGGCCGAGAGCCAGACTCTGGCCTCGACCACCTTCCAGAACTACTTCCGTCTCTACAACAAGCTGTCCGGCATGACCGGTACGGCGGACACCGAAGCGTTCGAATTCCACCAGATCTACGCCCTGGCCGTGATGGTCATTCCGCCGAACAAGCCGTTGGCGCGGAAAGATTTCAACGACCTCGTGTACCTGACCGCCGAAGAGAAGTACGCGGCGATCATCACCGACATCAAGGCCTGTCTGGCCGAGCAACGTCCGGTGCTGGTGGGTACAGCGACGATCGAAACCTCTGAGCACATGTCCCGCCTGCTGGTGCAGGAAGGCATCGAGCACAAGGTTCTGAACGCCAAGTTCCACGAAAAAGAAGCTGAAATCATTGCCCAGGCCGGTCGTCCGGGTGCGCTGACCATCGCCACCAACATGGCCGGTCGCGGTACTGACATTCTGCTGGGCGGTAACTGGGAAGTTGAAGTTGCCAGCCTGGAAGACCCGACCCCTGAGCAGATCGCGCAGATCAAGGCCGACTGGCAGAAGCGCCATCAGCAAGTGATTGAAGCGGGTGGTCTGCACGTGATCGCTTCCGAGCGTCACGAATCCCGTCGTATCGACAACCAGCTGCGTGGTCGTGCCGGTCGTCAGGGTGACACCGGTTCGAGCCGTTTCTACCTGTCGCTGGAAGACAGCCTGATGCGCATCTTCGCCTCTGACCGGGTGAAGAACTTCATGAAAGCGCTGGGCATGCAGTCCGGCGAAGCGATCGAGCACCGCATGGTGACCAACGCGATCGAAAAAGCACAGCGCAAGGTCGAAGGCCGCAACTTCGACATCCGCAAGCAACTGCTGGAGTTTGACGACGTTTCCAACGAACAGCGCAAAGTGATCTACCACATGCGTAACAGCCTGCTGGCTGCGACCAACATTGGTGACACCATTGCCGAGTTCCGCGAAGAAGTCCTCGACGCCACCATCACCGCACACATCCCGCCGCAGTCGTTGCCTGAGCAGTGGAACGTCGCGGGTCTGGAAGCTGCGCTGAGCAGCGATTTCGGCGTGAAGCTGCCGGTTCAGCAGTGGCTCGACGAAGACGATCACCTGAACGAAGACACCCTGCGTCCGAAGTTGATGGAAGCCATTCTGGCCGCCTACAACGAGAAAGAAGACCAGGCCAGTGCCGAGGCACTGCGCACGTTCGAGAAGCAGATTCTCCTGCGCGTTCTGGACGACCTGTGGAAAGACCACTTGTCGACCATGGATCACCTGCGTCACGGTATCCACCTGCGCGGCTACGCTCAGAAGAACCCGAAGCAGGAATACAAGCGCGAGTCGTTTGCCCTGTTCCAGGAGCTGCTTGATTCGATCAAGCGCGATGCCATTCGTGTGCTGTCCCACGTTCAGGTTCGCCGTGAAGATCCAGCCGAGGAAGAGGCGCGTCTGCGCCGCGAAGCCGAGGAGTTGGCCCAGCGCATGCAGTTCCAGCACGCCGAAGCGCCGGGCCTGGATCAGCCTGACCTGCTCGCCGAAGAGGGTGAAGACGTCGCGGTAGCCGCCGCCGCCGCGCTGTCGCCGGTTCGCAACGACCAGAAGCTGGGTCGCAACGAATTGTGCTGGTGTGGTTCGGGCAAGAAATTCAAGCACTGTCACGGCCAGATCAACTGATTTGCAAGCTGCGACAAGCTTTGGCTGAACTGTAAAATCACGCCGCGACCGGCTCTGCCGTCGCGGCGTTTTTCAATCAATCGAGCCGTGTCGGCGGGGCCGCATGGCGTGACTGTCTTTCAAGGAGCGCACTTCATGGCTGTTGGTCTTGGTCCTTTGCCGACGCTGCACCCGGTTCCCGGTTTTGAACTTGGCATCGCTTCCGCCGGCATCAAGCGCCCGGGGCGCAAAGATATCGTGGTCATGCGCTGCGCCGAAGGCTCCAGCGTCGCAGGCGTGTTTACGCTGAACGCCTTTTGCGCGGCGCCAGTGATCCTCGCCAAGCAGCGCGTGCAAGGCACGGTGCGTTATTTGCTGACCAACACCGGCAACGCCAATGCCGGCACTGGCGAACCAGGCCTGGCCGCCGCCGAGCGCACCTGCGCGAAGCTGGCCGAGATCACCGGGGTCGATGCCAGCGCCGTGCTGCCGTTTTCCACCGGCGTGATCGGCGAGCCATTGCCCGTCGAGAAGATCGAAGGTGCGCTGCAGGCGGCGCTGGATGATTTGTCCGTAGACAACTGGGCGGCGGCGGCCACCGGGATCATGACCACCGACACATTGCCGAAGGGTGCGAGCCGTCAGTTCGTGCTTGATGGCGTGACCGTCACCGTGACCGGCATCAGCAAAGGTGCGGGCATGATTCGTCCGAACATGGCGACCATGCTGGGCTACATCGCCACCGACGCCAATGTCGCGCCGAACGTGCTGCAGGACCTGATTCGCGACGGCGCCAACAAGTCGTTCAACCGCATCACCATTGATGGCGACACGTCGACCAACGACTGCTGCATGCTGATCGCCACCGGCCAGGCCGACCTGCCCGCTGTCACCGAAGCCAAGGGCCCACTGTTCGAAGCGCTGAAAAAAGCCGTCTTCGAGGTGTGCATGGACGTCGCCCAGGCCATCGTCCGTGACGGCGAGGGCGCCACCAAGTTCGTGACCGTCGAAGTCAACGGCGGCGGCAATCATCAGGAATGCCTGGACGTGGGTTACACCGTTGCCCATTCGCCATTGATCAAAACCGCGCTGTTCGCCTCGGACCCGAACTGGGGCCGGATCCTGGCGGCCGTGGGTCGCGCGGGCGTGCCGAACCTCGATGTCAGCAAGATCGACGTGTTCCTGGGTGACGTGTGCATCGCCAGCAAAGGCGCCCGCGCCAGCACCTACACTGAAGAGCAAGGCTCGCTGGTGATGGCGCAGGAAGAGATCACTATCCGGATCGAGCTGGGCCGTGGCGATTGCAGCGAAACCATCTGGACCACCGACCTGTCGCACGAATACGTGAAAATCAACGCGGAATACCGCACCTGAGTCACGAGCGAGTCCACCGGTTTCAACGGAGCCAAGACATGAGCCTGCACCTGATCATCGGCGACAAACGTTATTCCTCCTGGTCGCTGCGTCCCTGGCTGGCGCTTGCGCTGACCGGCGAAGCGTTCACCGATCAGGTGATTCGCCTGAACCAGGCGGACACCACACGGCTGATTCTGGAGCATTCGCCAACCGGTAAAGTCCCTGCGCTGAAGTGCGAGCACGGCACCATCGTCGACTCACTGGCGATTTGTGAGTATCTGGCGGAGCGCTTTCCGAATGCAGGATTGTGGCCAGCGGACGTTGCAGCCCGCGCTCAGGCCCGGTCGGCGTGCGCGCAGATGCACAGCGGTTTTGTCGGACTGCGCTCGCGTTTGCCGATGGACTTGCGTCAGGACGAGGCGCTCGAAGTCATTGCGGTCGAAGCTCAGGCAGATATCGAACGCATGGTTGCGCTGTGGCGTGAATGCCGCGCGGTGTCGGGCGTGAGCGAGGGTTTCCTGTTCGGTACGCCGGGCATCGTCGATGCGTTCTTCGCACCGGTCGCCGTGCGATTTCGTACCTATCACGTCGAGCTGCCGGCAGACGCGGCAGCCTACGTCGAAACGATTTATCAGTGGCCTGAGTTCAAGCGCTGGCAGCAGGCGGGTCTGGAGGAAGGTTGAACGTGAAACGCATCCATGTAGCGGCGGCGGTTATCCGTGGCACCGACGGCAAGATCCTCATCGCCCGGCGCGCCGATAAACAGCATCAAGGCGGTTTGTGGGAGTTTCCCGGCGGCAAGGTCGAACCTGATGAGTCGGTCGACGCCGCGCTATCCCGCGAGCTGCAAGAAGAGCTCGGCATCGTGGTGACAGCGGCGCGTCCGCTGATCAAGATCAAGCACGACTACCCGGACAAACAGGTGTTGCTGGACGTCTGGGAGGTCTCGTCGTTCACCGGCGAGCCCCACGGTGCTGAGGGGCAACCCCTGGCCTGGGTATCGCAGCGGGAACTGGCCGAGTATGAATTCCCGGCAGCGAATCGGCCGATCGTGGCCGCTGCACGTCTGCCGGGCGAATACCTGATCACGCCGGACGATCTCGATACCCCGGAGCTGCTGCGCGGCATACGCACGGCAGTGGCTGGTGGCATCAAGCTGGTTCAGCTGCGAGCGCCGAACATGTACGACCCTAAATACCGTGACGTGGCGGTCGACGCGGTCGGGCTGTGCGCGGGCAAGGCGCAGTTGATGCTCAAAGGGCCGCGCGAATGGCTGGGAGACTTTCCGGCGGCGGGCTGGCACCTGACCAGCGAACAGCTGCGCAAATACGCCAGCAAGGGCCGTCCGTTCCCTGAGGACCGCTGGCTGGCGGCCTCATGTCATGACGTCGAAGAGTTGAGTCTGGCCGAGCAGATGGGCGTGGATTTTGTCACGCTCTCGCCCGTGCTGCCGACGCAGAGCCATCCAGATGCCCAGCCGCTGGGTTGGGAAAAGGCCCGCGAGTTGATCGAGGGCTTCAGCAAGCCCGTTTATCTGCTGGGCGGGGTAGGGCCTACGGACCGTCAGCACGCTTGGGAATTTGGCGCGCAGGGTGTGGCCGGAATTCGCGCGTTCTGGCCGCAGGGCTGAAGAGGATCACATGGTAGGAGCGCGCCACCCCGGCGGCTCCTACAGAAGCGGCGTCCATCTTCAGTAGTGAATCCGACTGGCACCGTTCTGTGTGATCACTGCGGCTTTTTCGCAGGCTCCCACAAAATCTCTGCAACGCCCTCACGCCGGGCAATGATCCGTGCCGCGACAAACAGCAAATCCGACAGCCGATTGATGTACGCCAGCCCGACACCGGCCAGCGGCTCGACCGCGTTGAGGTGCTGACAACGCCGCTCTGCCGTGCGCGCCAGGCTTCGGCACACGTGGGCCTGGGCGATCAGCGTCGAGCCGCCCGGCAAGATGAAATTCTCCAGCGGCCCCAGCTCTTCATTCCAGTGATCGATGGCCGTTTCCAGGCGCTCGATCTCTGCCGCATTCAGCGCCTGGTATTCCGGCATCGCCAGCTCGCCGCCCAGGTCGAATAACCGATGCTGACAGGGCGCCAATACGTCGATGACCTCCTGCAGCGCCGGCTGAGTCGCCACTGCTGCCGTAAGGCCGGCCAGCAACACGCCGACCTGACTGTTCAGCGAATCAACTTCCCCGATGGCCTCAACCCGCGGGTGATCTTTCGGCACCCGACGGCCGTCGCCCAAACCCGTCTCGCCGGTGTCACCCGTGCGCGTGTAAATTTTCGACAAGCGAAATCCCATGGCTCTACTCCCGGTCGTTCTGACCAATGACCTGTGGTGCAGGCATATCTATCGAATTGTCCACCAGCGGCAGACGCAAAGTGAAACAGGTTCCCTGGCCGAGAGTGGAATGCACTTCCATCTGGCCTTTGTGGTTGTTGGTGATGATGAAATACGACACCGACAAACCGAGGCCTGTGCCCTGGCCGATTTCCTTGGTGGTGAAGAACGGCTCGAAGGTGCGCTTACGCACGCTTTCCGGCATGCCGATGCCGTTGTCCTCGACCTGAATCTCCGCCCATGGCGGGTTCAGGCGCGTGCGCAAAATGATGCGCCCCGGCTCGCTGGCGTTCTCGCGCTGGTGAATGGCCTGAGCGGCATTCTTCAGCAGGTTGAGCAGCACTTGCTCCAGTTCGTTGGCCGTCGCAGGCACCGGTCCCAGAGCAGGATCGAACTGGCGAATGATGTTCTGGCCCTTGAAGTCGAAGCCGATGGTGAGGTCGAAGTCGTTGCTGGCGATCTCCACCGCCTGATCGATCAGTGCCGGCAGATCACAGGGCGCCAACTGACGGTTGCTGCGCCGGCTGAAGCTGAGCATATGGCTGACGATCTTCGCCGCACGCGCTCCGGCTGACTGGATGCCGTCAAGCAACTGTGGCACTTCCCGGGCGATCAGGTATTGATTCACCGCCGCCAGCTGAATGCCTTCCTGCTCGGCCTGTTCCAGATTCTTCGGCAAATCGGGCGACAGCCGACGGCGGATGTTCTGCACGTTGTGCATGATCGCGCCGAGGGGGTTGTTGATCTCATGGGCCATGCCGGCGGCGAGCCCACCCACCGAGAGCATTTTCTCCGACTGGACCATCATTTCCTCCAGCGACAGGCGCTGGGTGATGTCATCGATGCGGATTACCGCGCCACGGCCGGCATCGCCGGCAAGGGGGTAGAAGGTGAGGGCGTAATGACGCGACTCCTCGCCCTTGACCCAGGTCACCCGCTCGATCTTGGTGACGGTATGCCGCTCGACGGTCTGTTTGATCTGCGGCAAAAACGCTCGCATCGGCGGGAACGCCGAGTAGATGGGCTGGTTGAGCGCTTCGTCCAGCGGCGTGCCGGACAGGGCGCCGGCTTCCTGATTCCACTGGGTGACGTACAGCTGCTCATCCAGAGCGATCAGCGCCGACGGCATGGAGTCGATGATGCTGTTGAGGTAGTTCTGAAACCCTGTGAGCTTCTTCTCGATCTTGCTGCGGACCTGGACTTCCAGCTCCAGCTTGCGGTTGGTGTGGCGAGTTTCTTCCGCCAGGCCCTGGGCCTGATCGTAGGCTTCCTGAGAGTCATCGCGGGCGCGTCTGAGTTGCTGCTCACGGGCTTCCATACGCGAGAGCATTGTGTTGAACGCCTCGGCCAGCGAACCGATTTCGTCCTTGTTGCCGGGCGTCGCCCGCAGCGCGTAGTTCTCCTCGCGGGTGACCCGCCGCGACAGGTCTTCCAGCTGATAGATCGGCTCGGTGATAAAACGCCGAATCTGCCGGGCAACACCGGCCCAGAGCAGGATGCTGAAAATCAGGATGCCGAGGCTGGCGGTCAGCGTGCCGGTGTAGAACGCCGTCGGCAATTCGCTGCTCGCCACCAGCAACAGATGCCCCGGCGCTTGCCCGGCTTTGGGAATGGGGATGACCTGAGTGTTGCGAAACTCGGTAATGCGCCAGCTCTCCAGATCCCGGTAGTGGTCAGGCATGCGCAGTTTGTCGCCTTGCTGCATCTGCGCCAGACGCGTACCGCTGCTTTCGTACACCGCCGCCGCTCGCAACGGGCCGTAGTTTTTCAGTTCATTGAGCAGCGCCTGGGCGTTATAGGTCGAGGAAAGGGCTTGTTCGGAGAGCCCGGGATTGCTGATCAGCCGACCGATCGTTTGCAATGCCTGGGGCGCCATCGCTTCTTGAGAGATGTAATAGGCGGCGCTGATGAAGGTCAGGTTGGCGACTACCAGCACCGTGGTGAGCAACACCAGCAAGGCGGCCAGGAGTTTTTGACCGACCGGAAGGTTTTCGAGGCGCTGGCGCAATGGCATGGGGCGGGTCACCGGAGTAAGAAGCGGGCAGGTTAGCGCTGTTCCGCCCGTGAGCAAACCCGTCAGTCGCTGGGCAGGCCTCGGGCGTTGAGGTGTTCGATCAGCCGCAAGCGTAGCTGGTTCAGCTTTGGCGCAGCGCAATCTATGGCAGCCGCCGTGGCGCAGACATGCCCGAGCAAGTAGCGGATCTCGGTGCGACGGCCCTGGGCGACGTCCTGATACATCGAGGAATAATTCCCGGCGGTGGCGGCAATCACCTGCTGCACCTGATCCAGCAACCCTTCAGCAGCGCCGGACTGGCCGCAGCGTTGCAGCACGTGGGCAAGCTCTGCACACAGCGCCGTCACTTGTTCAGCATGAGCCTGCAGCCCTCCGTTGCGGCATTGATGCAACACGGTCAGCGGGTTGATGGCGCAGTTGAGCGCAAGTTTGCGCCAGAGGCGTTCGGCGATGTCAGCGGTCCACTGATGGGGGATGCCCGCCTGTTTGAGCTCATCCAGCCAGGCCGGCGCCGCGTCGTGCTGTGTGTCGCCCAGCCAGTTGGAGCCTTGCCCGGCGAACATCACGCTCCAGTCTTCATCGCGGTAAGCGCCTTCGGTGCTGGAGACAAAGATGCAGCGTGCCTCAGGAATTCTGGCGGCCACGGCGTCCTGGCTGCCGAGACCGTTTTGCAGGAGTAGAACGTCAGCGGTGGCGGTCAGGCGATGGGCGACGGCTGCAACCGCACGCTCTGCATCGTAGGCCTTGCACGCCACCAGCAGCCGCTGGATGGGTTCATCTGCGCTGAGCGTCTGCGCCGGAATGGCAAACGTCTGGCGCTGACCTTTTTCGTTGAACGCCAGACCGGCTTGCGCGTTGTAGGCCGTCAGTCGGGCCTTGTCGCGCAAGATCAGCCGCACCGGCAAGCCTGCCCGGGCCAGTCGCGTGGCCCAGAGACTGCCCAGACTGCCCGCGCCCAGAACGTGCCAGCACACGGAATTCAAAAGAAATGACGCCCGATGACGAAGATCTCGGTGCGCAGGGAAAACGAAATCAACATCGCAGGCTCACATGAACGTGGGAAAAGTCTCGTTATAATGATCGGGCTTTCATACCGTCAAGTCAGGCGTGCTCCATCCACATGTTGAGCCGCGCCGTATCAATTGGAGAATCTACATGCCCTCGTTCGACGTAGTGTCCGAACTGGATAAACACGAAGTCACGAATGCCGTCGACAACGCCATCAAAGAGCTGGACCGCCGCTACGACCTCAAAGGCAAAGGCAGCTTCGAGTTCACGGAAAAAGACCTGCTGATTAAGATGACGGCCGAAGAAGGTTTTCAGCTCGAAGCCATGATCGAGATCCTCAAGCTGGCCCTGGTCAAGCGCAAGATCGATGTGCAGTGCCTGGAACTGAAGGATCCCTTCGCGTCCGGCAAGGTCATGAAGCAGGAAGCCACCCTCAAGGAAGGCATCGACAAGGAGCTGGCGAAGAAGATTGTCGCTCACATCAAGGAGGCCAAGCTCAAGGTTCAGGCCGCGATTCAGGGCGAGCAAGTACGCGTTACCGGCAAGAAGCGTGACGACCTGCAAGAAGCGATTGCTGCGCTGCGTGGTCACGAGTTCGGCATGCCGCTGCAATTCAACAACTTCCGCGACTGATTCCCCCGCGATTGGCCCTGCAATTTCATGTCGGCACAGGAACCCGAGAGGTTCCTGTGCGTCCGAATGCAGGTCTCGCTGAAATAACGGGCCCACTCGGCACCGTTGCTTCAGCCTTCCATGTCGCGACCCCGAGGAGAAATAGATGGACTTGGATTTAAACGGCCAGGTAGACCATCTGGTGAAAGCGTCTCAGGCCTGGATCCCGATGGTCATGCAATACGGCAGCAAGGTGCTGCTCGCAGTGGTCGTCCTGCTGGTCGGCTGGTGGCTGATCAATAGACTGACTTCCCGCGTGGGCGCGCTGTTGGCGCTGCGCCACGTCGACCTGGCGTTGCAGGGCTTTATCAGCAGCATCACTAACATCATTCTGAAGATCCTGCTGATCGTCAGCGTCGCGTCGATGATCGGGGTTGAAACCACCTCATTTGTTGCCGCGATCGGTGCGGCCGGTCTGGCCATTGGCCTGGCGTTGCAGGGCAGCCTGGCGAACTTTGCCGGCGGCGTATTGATTCTGCTGTTCCGTCCGTTCCGCATTGGCGACTGGATCGAAGCCCAAGGCGTGTCCGGCACCGTGGACGGGATTCAGATCTTCCACACCGTGCTGCGCACCGGCGACAACAAGACGGTGATCCTGCCCAATGGCAATCTGTCCAACGGCATCATCACCAACACCAATCGCCAGCCGACGCGCAAGATCACCTTCGACGTGGGCATCGATTACGACGCCGACCTCAAGCAGGCGCTGCAAGTGTTGATGGACATGGCGGATGATCCGCGCATCTTGCAGGATCCGGCGCCACAGGCGGTGGTCGCGGCACTGGGCGACAGCTCGATTACCGTGTCGCTGCGTGTGTGGACCAAGACCGGTGACTTCGGTGACGTGTCGAACCGCTTCAACGCTGAAATCCGCGACCGTTTGCGCGCGGCCAACATCGACATCCCGTTCCCGCAGCGGGTGATTCGTGTGGTGCAGGACGAGCAGCCCGCAAAGGTGTAACGCTCGATCGCAGAAAGCAAAAAGCCCCGACTCGTGAGAGTGCGGGGCTTTTTTTTGAGTGGGTGTTGGTGCCTTTGCATGATTGAGGTTTGCTTCTGCCCGAAGGGCGTAGGAGCGTGGCTTGTCCCGCGATTTGGCGCGCAGCGGCAGTCAATCCGGTGAGTGCGGTGCGTCAGCAACGAAGGCCGTCGCAAGCTTTACTACTGCTTCGCAGCCGATCGCGGGACAAGCCACGCTCCTACAGAGTCGGGTTCGCCTTACAGAGTTGAATCCGCAGGCTTGGGTGGTTCTTCGGCCGCTTCCTGTTCTTCCCGCGCTTCCCGGCGTGCTTCCTGCGCCCAGTGCAGGGCGATCATGAACAAGGTCGGTACGCCCATCAGCGCGGTGGCGAGGAAAAAGTTGTGATACCCCAACTTCTCCACCATGACGCCGGAATAGCCGCCGATCAGACGCGGCAACAGCAACATGATCGAGCTGAGCAGCGCGTATTGAGTGGCCGAAAACTTGAGGTTGGTCAGGCTCGACAGGTAGGCCACAAACGCTGACGTCGCGAGTCCCGAGCTGAAGTTGTCTAGCGAGATCGTGACGATCAGCATCTTCAGGTTCGGGCCCATGTCGGCCAGCATCAGGAACAGCAGGTTGGTGGCCGCCGACGTGATACCGCCGATGAACAGGATCGGCAGAATGCCGAAACGCACGATCGCCAGGCCGCCGAACGCCGCGCCGGCCAGCGTCATCACCAGACCGAAAATCTTGCTGACGCTGGCAATCTGATCCTTGGTGAAGCCCTGGTCGATGTAGAACACGTTCGCCATCACACCCATGACCGTGTCGGACATGCGATAGGTGGCAATCAGCCCCAGCAGCAGAAACGCCTGCCAGCGATAACGCAGGATGAAATCGTTGATCGGCGTCAGCACCGGCGCCAGGCCGCGGCGGCCCATGGACGACAGGCAGGCCACGGTCAGCAGCGTGTAGAGGATCGCGCGCAGAAAGGCGCGGTCTTCCATCAGCAGGTCTTTCCACGTGGTGCCCTGAAACAGCACGCTGGCGAAATCGGTGTTGTACAGCTGAGTGAACATGGCTGGCACCGAGACCAGCAGAATGATCAGCACGAACACCGAGGCCAGTTGATGGGCAAAGCCGTAGCGCACGGCCGACAGCTGGGTGCGGATTGGCACGGACGGTTCGCGCATGATCAGGCTGGTGATCAGCGCGGGCACCATCAGCAGACCGAACAGCACATACGTGCCGGCCCAGGCCGAGTGCTTGTAGGCAAAGCCGGTGGAGCCGAACCCTTCAGCGAAGTACAACGCGCCGGCGGTGGCGAGCAGGGCGGCGACGCGGTAGCCGGCCATGTAGCTGGCCGCGAGGGTCGCTTGCTGGCTGTCGCTGGCGACTTCCAGGCGGTAGGCGTCGATAGCGATGTCCTGGGTCGCCGAAGAGAACGCCACCACCACTGCAATTGCGATCAGCCACGAGAGGTGCTGCTGCGGATCGCAGAACCCCATACCGATCAGTCCAAGGATGACCAGCGACTGCGAGAGCACCAGCCACGAACGCCGGCGGCCAAGGCGGCCCAGGAACGGAAGGCTCCATTGATCGAGCAGCGGCGACCAGACCCATTTAAAGGCATAGGCCAGACCGATCAGGCTGGCGTAGCCAATGGTTTCACGCGCGACGCCGGCTTCACGCAGCCAGACCGACAGCGTTGAGAACACCAACATGTAGGGCATGCCCGCGGCAAAGCCGAGCAACAGGAGCACAAACGTAGAGGGGCTGGCATATGCGGCGAGCGCGGCGCGCCAGGTTTTGCGGGGCATGGGCTGGAATCTGCCTCAGGTTACGTAAACAAAGCGCGCACTCTAACCGTTGTGCTCTGTCGGGCGCCAGCCATGACGCTGCATATCCACACGATTGTTACGGATGGTCACGCCCTCGGCCCGCAACCGTGCGCGTTGCTCCTCGCCCGACACGGTTCCGGGCGCCAGGCTGATGCGCCCGCCGGCGCCAATCACGCGATGCCACGGCAGGCTGCTGCCGTCCGGCAACTGGCTCAACGCCCTGCCCACGAAGCGCGCCGCTCGTCCCAAACCGGCCAGCTCAGCCAGTTGCCCATAACTGACCACTTTGCCTTCCGGTATTTGATGCAGCGTAAGGTACAACGCCGTACGCCGTGCCTCTGCAGGGGAGAGGCCGGCGGGGTCGTCATGCGCGGCGGATTGTTCGATCACGCATTCGTTCCTGTAAAAGGGATGAACGGGAATTTTCAATAAGGAACTAGGGAAGCTTCCTACGGTCAGTGATACCTGTGTCGGCGGTCTGCCGATTGCCAAGACGTTATCCATCCGGATAATGCCCGATTTTCCGCGAACCAGAGCCTTGCCGTTGCTTATGTTGTCCAGAACCCTGTTGTGCGTTGCTATTGCCAGTGCTTCTACCCCATTGCTCGCCGACACCGTCTGGTTGAAAAACGGTGACAAGATGACGGGTACCATCAAGTTCTTCGACGGCGGCAAGCTGCTGATCAACACCAAATATGCAGGCGACGTCCCGCTCGACTGGAAGGAAATCAAGACGCTGGAAAGTGACCAGCACCTTCTGGTGAAGCAGGACGCCACCACCGGTGAGATCTCCAAATCGCTACAGCCGGCCGAAGACGGCAAGGTCACGCTGGCCAATGGCGACGCGCCGAAGACCGTGGAGCTGGCGAGCATCCAGCAGATCATGAAGCCCAAGCCGGTGGTCACCGATCTGGTCTGGAAAGGCAATATCGATGCAGCACTGGATTTCCAGCGCGCCGAGAACGACACCGACGATTACAACATCGCCTTCAAGACCTCCGCGACCCATGGCCAGTGGCGCCACAACGCCAAGGGCGAATACAACCGCGAGTCGCAGGACAGCCTGACCACCACCAATAACTGGGATGCCGAATACTCGGTCGACCGGTTCCTCACTGAAAAGTGGTTCTGGGACGGGCGCATCACCTACAAGCGCGACACCATTGAAGACCTGTCCCGTCAGCGCACCGTCGGTACCGGTCCGGGTTACCAGTTCTGGGACGATGAATTGGGTGCGTTCAAAGTGGGCGGCTTGCTGAACCGCACTGATTTTGAATATTCCAACGGCGAGAAGGACAACTTCTACTCCGTGTCCGGCACCTGGGACTACAACCGCTACCTGATTGGCAAGAAGGTCGAGTTCTTCACCAACGGTGAACTCGGCAAGCCGCTCAGCGGCGTGGCGGACTACAGCCTGGAAACGGAAGTGGGCCTGCGTTACAAAGTCACTGAATGGGCCTCGCTCAACCTCAAGGCCGAGAAAGACATCATCAGTGGCTCCGATAACGGCGACCTGGACAAGACCCGCTACACCGCCGGTTTCGGTGTTTCCTGGTAACAGCCGCATTATCCATGCCTGAGCGTGCGCAGATCACACCCTGATCTGCGCGCGTCGGCTGGTTTCTTTTTTAAGCGTTTTTTTACGCGAACTCTCCGCCCAATCGTCACCCCCGCTCAATCTGGCACCTTCCGACGATAACGATTATCGTGTGGCATGGGTCGCCGTCTGCTTTTTCGCGTCCCTCGATGCCTTCGTTTTATTGTTCAGGAGCCCCACATGAGCGCCAGCGCCAATCGGCAAGCACGAGCCTTGCTGCTCAAGGAATACCGTGGCGTGTTGTCGACCCATTCCAAGTCGATGCCCGGTTATCCGTTTGGCTCGGTGGTGCCTTATTGCCTGGATGAACAAGGCCGTCCGCTGATTCTCATCAGCCGTATCGCGCAGCACACCCATAACCTGCAGCTTGACGCCAAGTGCTCCTTGCTGGTCGGCGAGCGCGGTGCCGAGGATGTGCAAGCGGTGGGGCGCGTCACGCTGATGGCCGAGGCCGAGAAGATCAGTGACGAGGCACAGATTGAAGCAACGGCTCAGCGTTACTACCGGTATTTCCCGGAATCCGAGAGTTACCACAGCGCCCACGATTTCGATTTCTGGGTGCTGAAGCCAGTGCGCTATCGCTTTATCGGTGGCTTCGGCGCGATCCACTGGCTGGACGACGCGGCGCTCGCCAATCCATTTGCCGGCGATGCGGAACTCAGCATGGTCGAGCACATGAATGCTGATCACGCCAAAGCCATCGCCCACTACGTTGAACTGGCCGGTTTGCCCAAGACCGAGCCCGCCGCGCTGGTTGGCATCGACAGCGAGGGCATGCATTTGCGCGTGGGGCAAAGTCTGTATTGGTTGGCGTTCCCACAGCCTTGTAATACGCCGACACACGTCCGCCAGGCCTTGGTTCAGCTGGCTCACGCTGAAAAATGGCCCACACTTGAACAGGCCGAGGCTTGAATTAACGACTTTGCGACTTCACGTAAGGTCTACTGGAAGCCTTCTTCCGTCTAGGAACTCACTTTGATGCGCGTTTTTCTTTTGCTTTTATTGCTTTTTCCGGTGCTCGAGCTGTTCGTGCTGGTGAAAGTCGGGATGTCGATCGGCTTTCTGCCGACCTTCCTGCTGGTCGTTGCCGGGTCGATGCTCGGTGTTTTTGTGGTGCGAGTGGCCGGGGTGGCGACCGCGCTGAGTGCCCGGCAGAGTCTGGCCCGTGGCGAACTCCCGGCGCAGCAGATGCTCGACGGTCTGATGATGACCATCGGCGGCGGTTTGCTGGTCCTGCCAGGCTTCATCAGTGACGTGCTGGGCCTGCTGTTCCTGATGCCGTTCTCCCGTCGCCTGATCGTTGGCAAGGTCCGTAACCGCGCCGAAGCCCAGGCCGCGCGCCAGCGTGCGTTTGCCGAGAACATGCATGCGGCAAATTCCGCAGGTCCCATGCACCCCGGTGCTGCCCGTCCTGAAGCACGTCGCCCTGAAGTCATCGAGGGTGAGGTGATCGAAGGCGAATTCGAGCCACTGGATAAAAAGTGATTCAACATCACCACGACACGGCACCTGCGGGTGCCGTGCCTGTTTTCGCGACCACACTTCCTTCAAAAAATTTCTGGGGTCAGCCTTGAATTCGGCTTGCTCGCCCTTATGTATGGGTCACCGCAAGGTTTCTGGCGCGTTTCGTCAGACCGTATTCTGCGGTTCGCTCGCGAACCGTAACCGGCAAGCCCGGATGTTTTAACCCGCCGGTGTCCGCACCGGGCGTTTAAAAACCATAATTAGGAGATCGACAATGAAGCTTCGTCCTCTGCATGACCGCGTCGTAATCCGTCGCAGCGAAGAAGAAACAAAAACTGCTGGCGGTATCGTGCTGCCTGGTTCGGCTGCTGAAAAACCTAACCGTGGCGAAATCCTCGCCGTCGGCAACGGTCGCATCCTGGACAACGGTGAAGTACGCGCGCTGGCCGTGAAAGTGGGTGACAAAGTGGTGTTCGGCCCTTACTCCGGCAGCAACACCGTGAAAGTAGACGGCGAAGACCTGCTGGTGATGAGCGAGAACGAAATTCTCGCGGTCGTCGAAGGCTGAGTTGATACCCCATTTCCCGTTACTACAAAGTATTTAAGGAATAACGATCATGGCTGCTAAAGAAGTTAAATTCGGCGATGCTGGCCGTAAAAAAATGCTGGCTGGTGTCAACGTCCTGGCCGACGCAGTAAAAGCAACGCTGGGCCCTAAAGGCCGTAACGTCATCATCGAAAAAAGCTTCGGCGCTCCGCTGATCACCAAAGACGGTGTGTCCGTAGCCAAAGAAATCGAGCTGAAAGACCGTTTCGAAAACATGGGCGCGCAGCTGGTCAAAGACGTTGCTTCCCGTGCGAACGATGACGCTGGCGACGGTACCACCACCGCCACCGTTCTGGCTCAAGCCATCGTCAACGAAGGCCTGAAAGCCGTCGCTGCCGGCATGAACCCGATGGACCTGAAGCGCGGCATCGACAAGGCGACCATCGCCATTGTTGCCGAGCTGAAGAAGCTGTCCAAGCCTTGCACCGACACCAAGGCAATTGCCCAGGTCGGTACCATCTCGGCCAACTCGGACAATTCCATCGGCGACATCATTGCCGAAGCCATGGAAAAAGTGACCAAAGACGGCGTTATCACCGTTGAAGAAGGTTCGGGTCTGGAAAACGAGCTGTCTGTTGTTGAAGGCATGCAGTTTGACCGTGGCTACCTGTCCCCGTACTTCATCAACAAGCCGGACACCATGGTTGCCGAGCTGGAAAGCCCGCTGCTGCTGCTGGTTGACAAGAAGATCTCCAACATCCGCGAAATGCTGCCAGTTCTGGAAGCCGTTGCGAAAGCTGGCCGTCCTCTGCTGATCGTGGCTGAAGACGTTGAAGGCGAAGCACTGGCGACTCTGGTCGTGAACAACATGCGCGGCATCGTGAAAGTTGCAGCGGTCAAGGCCCCTGGCTTCGGCGACCGTCGCAAGGCCATGCTGCAGGACATCGCTGTTCTGACTGGCGGTACCGTTATCTCGGAAGAGATCGGCCTGAGCCTGGAAACCGCTACCCTGGAACACCTGGGTAATGCCAAGCGCGTTATCTTGAACAAAGAAAACACCACGATCATCGACGGTGCTGGCGTTCGTGCCGACATCGACGGTCGTATCGCGCAGATCCGTCAGCAGATCGGCGACACGTCTTCGGACTACGACAAAGAGAAGCTGCAAGAGCGTCTGGCCAAGCTGTCGGGCGGCGTTGCAGTGATCAAGGTCGGTGCCGGTTCCGAAGTTGAAATGAAAGAGAAGAAAGCCCGCGTTGAAGACGCCCTGCACGCAACCCGTGCAGCCGTTGAAGAAGGCGTGGTGCCTGGCGGTGGTGTTGCTCTGGTTCGTTCGCTGCAGGCGATCTCTGAACTGCGTGGCGACAACGCTGATCAGAACGTCGGTATCGCGCTGCTGCGTCGCGCGGTTGAAGCGCCTCTGCGTCAGATCGTGGCGAACTCGGGCGACGAGCCAAGTGTTGTGGTCGACAAGGTCAAGCAGGGTACTGGTAACTACGGTTACAACGCTGCGAGCGGCGAGTACGGCGATATGATCGAGATGGGTATTCTCGATCCGGCCAAGGTGACGCGTTCTGCTCTGCAGGCTGCTTCGTCGATCGCCAGTCTGATGATCACTACTGAGGCGATGATCGCTGATGTGGCTGATGAGAAGGCTGCTGGTGGTGGTATGCCTGATATGGGCGGCATGGGTGGTATGGGCGGCATGATGTAAGCCAGCCGTACCCCGATGTAGAAAAAACCCCGCTTCGGCGGGGTTTTTTTATGGGCGCGGTTTGGGTTTTGTGGACCTTTTCCTATCCATTATTTGTGGCGTGACTTATTCACCTTTCCGCCCTTACGGCGGGTCACTTTTGGCAAAGGCGCCCCAAAAGTAACCAAAAACGCTTTGCTCCTGGTTGGGCCCGACTTCGTCGGGTTCCTTCACTCCGGTCTCGCTCCGTGGGCCCGCGCCGAACGGGCATCCATGCCCTGACGGCGCTCTCGCCGCATCCATGCGGCTCGGCCCACTGCGCGAGACCTGCGTTCAGCCTGCACCCAAGTCGCGTTTGGCGGTGACTGGACTTTTTATGTACGAAGATCAAAAGCGCGTTTAAGCAGATCAAAGGCAGAAGCAGATCAAAGGCTTCCCGGCTAAAGCCGGTCCCACAGGGTGTACGCGGTGCTTTCAGTGGGACCGGCTTTAGCCGGGAAGGGGCCAGCAGGAGCGCTGGCATTGTTGGACTTGATTGAAGGGGACTGAGCTGATCGTGCCCACGCTCTGCGTGGGCATGCATCCCGTGACGCTCCGCGTCACTCTGCGATTTAAAGGGGACTGATTTATTTACAGCGCTTTTCCGTAAATTAATCTGTCCCCGGTTGAGCCATCACCCCGAAACCACTTCCCCTCTCAACGCCACATCCTTCTTCTTCGCCGGTCGGTACAGCACGAAGTAATAAGCCCCCAAACAAAGCAGCCAGCAGAACACCGCCGTCCAGATGTTGTGGGAGAAGAAGTGTGCGCCTTGAAGCATTCGGCCGATGGAGAAGACGGTGCCCAGTCCCGCCGCGAAGATCAGGCCGGCTTTGGCCAGGCGGGGTTTGCGGTCGCGGAAGACGAAGAACAGGGCGAACAAAGTGAAGCCCGTTGCCGCGTGACCGCCGGGCCAGCAGCGGCCGGGTTTGTCGGTTTGCGGGCGGGGGCTGAGGAGTTCGCTGTAGGTTTCCTGGCCGCCGAATTCTTTCAGGCTCCACGGGCACTGCACCGATGTCACGACTTTCACCGGCGTGACGAAGCTGGTGGATAACGCCATCGATAGCACCATGCAGCCCAGTTCACGTTTCCAGGGCTTCAGCGCACTGACGAAGAACGAGGCGATGAAGCTGACGAAGGACAACACGCCGATGGCAATGACGGCCTGTTTGGCGCGGTCATGCAGGATGTCTTCGAGAAAGAAGCTGTGCCGACCGATGAACTCGCCCGCTACCGGGTCGTAGGCCAGTTTGGCGATGTCCATGTCCAGCGAGGTCCATTCCAGCAATATCAGAACGAGGGCGGTCACGGCCGGGATGCCCAGATAAACCCAGAAGTTGATCGGACGTGAAGCGGGCCGTTCAAGTGCGTATGACATGGCAAATCCCGTGTAGTGGGCGAGGGGAGAGCGGTGGGTGCATAGACCCTGAGCGGCGCGTAGTCTGGGCAGGGCGCTGTCGCGGCGCCGTGAACCGCGAGTGAAAAAAACGTTATACACCGCGGTGCTGGCCCTTGAGCGCGCATCGCCGTAAGCTGCCGCCAACTCTGACCTTGTTGAGCGGCATTTCGAGCCGTGCCCCGGGTCTCGCCACGCCGCATAGGGAGAAACACGCCATGAGAATTCTGCTGGTTGAAGACAACCGCGACATTCTGGCAAACCTTGCCGATTACCTCGGTTTGAAGGGTTACACCGTCGATTGCGCGCAAGACGGTCTGTCCGGCCTGCACCTGGCAGCGACCGAGCACTATGACTTGATCGTGCTCGACATCATGCTGCCCGGCATCGACGGTTACACCCTGTGCAAGCGCCTGCGTGAAGACGCGCGTCGCGACACGCCAGTGATCATGCTCACGGCCCGCGACCAGCTTGACGACCGGCTTCAGGGATTTCGCTCCGGTGCGGACGACTACCTGCTCAAGCCCTTCGCGCTGTCGGAACTGGCAGCGCGCATCGAGGCGGTGTTGCGGCGAGCCCAGGGCGGCGGGCGGCGTACCCTGCAGGTCGCCGATCTGATCTACGACCTCGACACCCTTGAAGTGACCCGCGAAGCGCGTCTGCTCAAACTCAACCCGGTGGGCCTGAAATTGCTCGCGGTGTTGATGCAGAAGAGCCCTCACGTGCTGCGTCGCGAAGTCCTGGAAGAAGCCCTGTGGGGCGACGATTGCCCGGACAGCGATAGCCTGCGCAGCCACGTTCACCAGTTGCGTCAGGTGATCGACAAGCCGTTCGCCAAGCCGCTGCTGCAGACCGTACACGGTGTCGGATACCGCCTCGCCGAGGGGCGTGATGGAGTTTAAGCAGAGCCTTGCCCAACGGATCATCATCGCCTTCGCCTTGATGAGTGCGTTGGTCGCCGGGTGCTTCGCGATGGGCATCGTCGCGACGGTGCACCTGGTTGAAGAAAAGCTGATTTCGGCGGGCCTGGGCGGCGACCTGACGCGCCTGCTGCTGATGGACAGCGTTAACGACTGGAACCATCGCCCTGAGCCGGATCAGCTGTTTTACTTCAGCGGCGGCCCGGGGGATTTCGAGTTGCCGAAGGATTTGCGTCATCTGGAGTCCGGCTTTCACGAAGTCTTCCGCGGACCGTTGTCCTACCACGCCATGGTTGAGATCGTCGACGGTCGCCACTATGTCTTGCTTCAGGATCAAAGCGATTTTGAAGAGCGCGAGCGGGTGCTGTTCGCCGTCGTGCTGGTGGGCTTTGTACTGGCGTTGGCGCTGGCGATTTTCCTCGGCTGGATACTGGCGCGTCGGGTGATGGCGCCGGTGGTGCGGCTGGCGCGGCAGGTTCGTCACCGCGATCAGTTGCTCGGCCTCGCGCCCCCCCTGGCCCCTGATTACGCCGCCGACGAAGTGGGTGAGCTGGCAGTGGCCTTCGACGCCACGCTTGGCCGTCTGCGGGATGCGCTGACCCGCGAGCGGATGTTCACCAGCGACGTCAGCCACGAACTGCGCACGCCCTTGATGGTACTGGCGAGCTCCTGTGAGCTGCTGCTGGAAAACCCGGCACTGGACCAGCGCGCACGGGCCCAGGTCGAACGCGTGGCGCGGGCGTGCGAGGAGATGCGCGATCTGGTGCAGACCTTCCTGATGCTGGCCCGCACTCAACGCGATGACCTCGCCCTGCACCCACAACTGACCCTGGAAGGTGCCGCCCAGCAACTGATCAGCCTGTGGCGCGAGCCGATCGAAAGCAAAGGGCTGACCCTGGAATACCTGCCGGGCGAGCCTTCCCAGACGGCCTACAACGCCACCTTTCTCTATGCCGTGATGGGCAACTTGCTGCGCAACGCGTTGCACTACACCGACACCGGCTTTATCCGCCTCACGCTGCGTGAAAGCGGGTTCATGGTTGAGGATTCCGGTGTAGGCATCCCGGAGGAAAAGCGTGAGGCGATGTTTCAGCCGTTCGTGCGCGGCACCGAGCAGCGCGGGGAAGGTTTGGGCCTGGGACTGTCGTTGGTGCAGCGAATCTGCGAAAACCAGGGGTGGTCGGTAAGCCTGGACACCATGGAGCCTAACGGCTGCAGGTTCAGCGTGGACATGGGTTTGCGCCCTGCGAAAGACCCGATACGTTTGCCTTCGACACATGTAAAGCCAGTGTAAAAGTGCTGAAGGACACCGGCGTATGGCCGTATGCTGGCCCCAAGTCTTTGAATGATCTCGTAACATATCGTCACTTTTTCGGACGTTTTTTTCACATTCATCTGACCTGAACACGACGTAACGCTGCTTAGTTTGGCCCTCTCACTTAAAAGAGAAACGGCCATGAGCAAGCGCATCGAGCTGGATTTTTCACGCAAATACGACGACGAACACGCTAAAAGGTATCTGCGCAAACACAACGATGGACTGGCAAGACGCCTGTCTGATCGCCGCGATAAACAACTGGCGCGCCGTGCCCTTGCATTGGCGGGCGAACCGGGGCTGGTGCTGGACCTGCCCTGTGGCGCCGGACGTTTCTGGCCGGTGCTGGCCGAGAAGGCCAACCGGGTGATTATCGGTGCGGACAACTCGGCGTCGATGGTCAAGATTGCCTGCGAGTCGCAACCCGTTGAGATCGTCAAACGCGTTCAGCCGTTGCAGACATCGGCATTTGCCATCGAGATGCCGGACAACGCCGTCGACAGTATTTTCTGCATGCGCCTGATGCACCACATCGGCAAGGCCGAAGACCGCGCGGTGCTGCTGAAGGAGTTTCACCGGGTGACCCGCGACAGCGTGATTGTGTCGTTGTGGGTGGATGGCAATTTCAAGGCCTGGAAGCGACGCCGCGCCGAAGGGTCGCGGTCGAAACGTGATTACCAGAATCGCTTCGTGCTGCCGGTGGCCACCGTAGAGGCCGAATTTGAAGAGGCAGGGTTTCGGATTCAGGAGCGCCTGGATTTCCTGCCGATGTACGCCATGTGGCGTGTGTATCTATTACGTAAGAGGTAAGAACAGGATGGCCGTGGATTTCGCAACAGAGTTAGCCGTTCCCGCCAAGGACCGCTTCGCCTATTTCTGGAACACGCGGGGTGAGTGGGTGGAAGAACCCAACGTGCGCCGTGGCGGTGAAAGTGGCGTGCAGCGTGTCGTCTCGGAAAACGGTCGGCTGCTGTATGTGAAGCGCCAGACAGGCCATATCTACCGCAGCTGGTTGCACCCGTTTGGGCGTCCGACTGTGCTGCGCGAGCGCGATGCCCTCGAAGGCCTTCGCCAGCTCGACGTCAACGTACCGCGCATGGTCTTCTGCGGCGCAGAGCGCGATGAGAACAACGAGTGGCGTGCATTGTTGGTTACCGCCTCGCTGGATGGCTTTGACGAATTTGAAAACTGGCTGCGCGCCGGTGGCCGCGAGCAGCACGGCGAAGTGGTGTACGAGCAGATGCTTCAGGAGATCGCCGGCAACCTGGCCCGTATGCACAAGGGGCGCTGGCAGCACAGCTGCATTTACATCAAGCATGTCTTCGTTCGCGTCGTGGGCGAAGGCGCCCACGCCAAGGCGGAAGTCGCGCTGCTGGATCTTGAGAAGTGCCGCCAGCGGCTGACGTCCTATGCCGCCGCTCAGCACGACATGAAACAGTTGCGTCGCCACTCGTCGTTTCAGCCTGCGGACTGGAGCAAGTTGGTCTATTTTTACGAGACCGCGTTTGGCAAGCCCATCAAAGGTTTACAGCGATGAAGTTAGAAATGGCGCGAGGTTTGTTTTTGGTCGGGGCGTTGGGGGTGACTTCCATCGCTTTGGCTGCCTGGGATCAGCCCGGGCCAAAGATCTTGAGCGCAGTGCATGGCGAAGGCCATTGCCCTCTGCCTCGGGTGGCCAAGATGTCTGACACGGCCCGGCCCGATCACGATCTGCTCCTGTTGATGTTCGGCCTGGCCCAAGGGAGCGGACCTCAGGGCTGATTCCTTTCCGTTGCGTTGACCAAAAGGCCCCTAAAATCGGGGCCTTTTTTGTTGCAGACGGGATTCTCAGTGCTAGGCGTGCCTCTTGTACTCAGGGCATCGGCTTGATGGGATCTATCGGCCCGATGTGATCGGTAGGAGCCGGCTTGCTGGCGAACCGGTTACGACAAACGCCGACGATGTATCTGGACGGTCGCGTTCGCCAGCAAGCCGGCTCAGAATTGCGTCAGGCACCGCTACTCGTGTGGGTATCCGCATCGCCAATGGCACTGCTATCGGGCTGCGCATCGTCCCGCCGCGCCAGCAGCGTATACACGCACGGCAGCACAAACAGCGTGAACAATGTTCCCACCGACATGCCAGTGGCAATCACCAGACCGATGTCGAACCGGCTGACCGCCCCCGCGCCGGTCGCGAGGATCAGTGGCACCATGCCGAACACCATGGCTGCGGTGGTCATCAAGACGGGACGCAAGCGTATCGCCGCCGCTTCCTCCACGGCTTCCCGCGCGGTCAGGCCCTTGTCACGGCGCAGCTGGTTGGCGAACTCGACGATCAAAATCCCGTGCTTGCTGATCAGGCCGATCAGCGTGACCAGTCCCACCTGGGTATAGATATTCAGCGACGAGATGCCGAGGAACAGCGGAATCAGCGCGCCGCAGATCGACAGCGGCACCGTGACCAGAATCACCAGCGGATCGCGAAAGCTCTCGAACTGCGCGGCCAGCACCAGAAAGATGATCGCCAGGGCCAGGCCGAACGTGACCCACAGCGCATTGCCTTCCTGAACGTACTGACGAGAGGCGCCAGCGTAGTCGTAGGCAAAACCCGACGGCGATTCTTCGATCGCGATCTGTCTCACCAACTCAATCGCCTCAGCCTGACTCACCAAGGGGAAACCGGAGATGATTGCCGAGTTGAGCTGCTGGAACTGATTGAGCTGCCGGGGCCTGGCCCGGTCGCTTACGGTGATCAGCGTCGACAACGGCAGCATCTTGCCGTCGGCGTTCTTGACGTAGTAATTCGCCAGCCACGCCGGGTTGTCGCGGTAAGCGCGCTCGACCTGGGCGATGACTTTGTAGCTGCGCCCGTCGATGGTGAAGCGGTTGATTTCCGCCTCCCCGAGCAGTGTCGCCAGACTGCCGCCCAGGTCCTGCATCGACACGCCCATCTGCGCGGCTTTGGCGCGGTCGATGTCGACCACCACTTCCGGCTTGTCGAACGCCAGGTCAACGTCCAGAAACGCAAATTTGCCCGAGTCGGCGGCGCGTTTCTTGATGCGATCCGTCACCTCCAGCAGCGCGGCGTAGTCACCCGGTGTATTGATCACGAACTGAAACGGCAGGCCCTCACCCGTGCCGGGCAACGACGGCAGGTTGAAGCCGAAAACCTGCAGCCCGGTGATGCCGTTGAGCTTGGCCTGCACCTCCGGCAGCAACTCCATCTGCGTGCGGCTGCGCTCATCCCATGGTTTGAGCAGGAACCCGCCGACGCCGGTCTGCACGCCATTGAATCCGTTGATCTGGAACGAGGAGTAGTACTCCGGGAACGCTTTGAAAATGCTGATGAACTGGTCGGTGTACTTGTTCATGTAATCGAGGTTGGTCGGCTGCGGCGCCGTCGCCATCATGAAGATGATGCCCTGGTCCTCGTCCGGCGCCAGTTGCGATTGGCTGAGCTTGAGAAACACCGGAATCAGGCACAGCACCAGCACCGCGAACACGATGACCACAGGCCGCGTATTCAGCGTGCCATGGAGGACGCGCTGGTAGCGTCCCTTCAGGCTTTCGAAGGCGTGATCGAGCTTGTGCGCCAGGCCGCTGGGGTTCTCTTCCCGGCGCAGGAGCACGGCGCACATCATCGGCGACAGGGTCAGCGCGACGATCCCGGAGATGACCACCGCGCCGGCCAGCGTCAGCGCGAATTCCTTGAACAGCGCACCGGTCAGTCCCTCCAGAAAACCGATGGGCGCATACACCGCGGCCAGGGTGATGGTCATCGACACCACCGGCATGGCGATGTCGCGAGCGCCCTCGATGGCCGCATCGAACGGCGTCTTGCCTTCCTCGATGTGCCGGTGAATGTTTTCCACCACCACAATGGCGTCGTCCACCACCAGACCGATCGCCAGCACCATCGCCAGCAGCGTCAGCAAATTGATCGAATAGCCCATCAACTGCATAAAGAACAGCACGCCGATCATCGACAGCGGGATGGTGATCACCGGGATCAGCACCGAACGCAGGGCGCCCAGGAACAGGAACACCACGACGATGACGATGAGCACCGCTTCGATCAGGGTTTTCACCACTTCATGGATCGAGGCCTGAATGAACAGCGTGGCGTCGTAGGCGATGGACGCCTTGAGGCTCGGCGGCAGTTGGGCTTCGAGCTGTGGCAGGATGCGCCGCACTTCCTTGATCACGTCCAGCGGGTTCGAGCTGGGCGTGCCCTTGATGCCGATGTACACCGACGGCGTGCCGTCGAACGAGCTGACCGTGTCGTAGTTCTCGGCGCCCATTTCCACCCGCGCCACATCGCCCAGCAGCACGCGGCTATCGCCCACGGTCTTGAGGGGGATGGCCGCGAAGGTCTCGGGGGATTTCAGGTCGGTGCTGGCGTTGACGCTGGTGACCACGTACTCGCCTTTCACCTCGCCTGCTGCGGACAGGAAGTTGTACTTGCGCACGGCCTCCGTGACGTCGCTGGCGGTCAGGCCGAAACCGGCGAGCTTCACCGGGTCGAGCCACAAGCGCATGGCGAACACCTGATTGCCCAGGATCTCGGCCTCGGCCATGCCCGGCAGCGTCGCCAGCTTCGGCTGAATGACCCGGGACAGGTAGTCGGTGATCTGCGGGTTGCTCAGTTCGGCGCTGTAGAAGCTGATGTACATCAGTGCCGAGGCGTCGGCGGCTTCCTTGCTGAGCACAGGGTCTTCGGCGTCCTGAGGCAGTTTGTTCTTGACCTCGTTGGCCTTGGCCAGCAGCTCCGTATAGAGGCGGTCGCTGTTGGAGCCGATGCGCGCATAGATGGAAATGACCGAGAAGTTCTGCCGACTGACCGAGGTCATGTAGTCGATGCCTTCGGCGCTCGCCAGACTCTGCTGCAGCGGTTGAGTGATATAGCCCTGGATAGTTTCGGCGTTGGCGCCGGGGTAAGCCGTGGTCACGGTGATCAGTGCGTTTTCCATCTGCGGGTACTGGCGGATGGTGAGCTTGCTGAACGCCTGAAAACCCAGCAGCACGATCAACAGGCTGATCACGCTGGCGAGTACCGGGCGGCGGATGAACGGGTCTGTAAAGGCCATGATCGATTCCTTGATCAGTCAGCTTTGGGCTGGCTGGTCTGCGCCGCCGGAGTGGTTTTAGCCGCTGTCGCCGGGTCAGCTGCGATAGCCACGGCAGCGCCGTTATCCAGTTTCAGCTGGCCGCCGGTGACCACTTGCTCACCGATTTTCAATCCTTTGCTGATGATCACCAGCCCGCCGCGCCTTTCGCCGGTCTCGACGAAGCGCCGCTCGACCACGAGCTGAGGCTCGCCTTTGCTGTCGTTTTCCGGCTGGCCGTTGGCGTTCTTCTTCGGCACGACGACGTAGACCGAATTGCCGTACAGCGTGTAGGTGATCGTGCTTTCCGGCAGCACCAGCTGCGGCGTGTCCTGCCCGAGCAGCACCTGCAGGCTGGTGAACATCCCGGGCAGCAGTTGGCTGTCGGGGTTAGGCAGGGTGGCGCGAATCAGCACGTTGCGGGTGGTGTCTTCGACCTTGGGGTTGATGGCGCTGATGCGCGCAGTGAACACGCGGTCAGGGTAGGCCGCGACGCTCACCTGCACCTGTTGGTCGAGGGCCAGTTTCGGCAGCATCTGCTCTGGTACGAAGAAGTCCGCGTACAGGCTGGTCAGGTCTTGAAGGGTGGCGATCACCGTGCCGCTGGCGAGGTAATCGCCGACATCCACCTGACGAATGCCGATGGTGCCGCTGAAGGGCGCCAGGATGCGCTTCTTCGCCAGAGAGGCGTTCAGTTGTGAGACGGTGGCTGCGGCTTTCTTCTGGGTGGCGGCGAGCTTGTCGAAGTCGCCACGGGAAATGGCCGACTCACCGACCAGTTTGCTGCCGCGTCCGTACTCCACTTGCGCCAGACCGAGGTCCGCTTCGGCAGTGCCGAGCTGGGCCTTTTCCACATCGCTGTCGAGCTGCACCAGCGGCTGACCGACCTTGACCTTCTGACCGGACTCGAACTGCACGGCCTTGACCGTGCCCGCGATTTCCAGCGACAGATCCACGCCCTGGGATGCCTTGAGCGTGCCGATGGCCGGCAGACGGTTCTGCCACGGGTGCTCTTCGACAACCGCCACCGCGACATTGGTCGGCGGCTTCGGCGCCGTGAATTGCTGGATCTGCTGATAGACCGAAAACGCCTTGTACCCACCCAGGACCAGCACCACGATCAGGACAATGCCCAACATGATCAACATGCGGCGACGCAACATATTCCACTTCCTTGGAAAACCGATGAATCAGGCGAGCACGTTAGTCCTGTCGCGATTTAGTTGCCAGTGGCATTGATTGAATTCGGGGTTAGCGTCCTGCCGGAATCATGGAGGATAGATGGGCATGCCCGCCGCCGTGACATCGCGCTGTCGCCCAGCAAAAACGGTATCTGTAGGAGTGAGCTTGCTCGCGAAGTCAGTATTCCATGCGCTGAAAATCTAGCGGATGTTCCGGCCTCTTCGCGAGCAAGTTCACTCCTACAAGGTGATGTGGCTGCGCGACAGTTCGGCGTCCGGACAACCCGAAGAAGCCCGCGCGGCAGCCGCAGTTCCACCATCAAACCAGATGCAGATGGTTGTCCCACAACCCCGCCGGCAGCTCCAGCGGCTTGGCGACCAGCACTGTCTCGCGGCAGTCGTAGAATCGGCAGCGGCCTTGTCCCGAGGTCACGACAAAGCCATCGGTCACAGCCCCGACCCCGGCGCAGTCAGGCAGCGGTGCGTCGAGCTTCAGCGCGCCGCTGTCCAGGTCCCAGATGAAGAAGCGGTTGCCCCTTGGCGCCGTCAATGCCACCAGCCGCAGGTCGTTATGAATGGCAACGCTGGCGGTGTAATGCGCCATGGCCTGCAATTGCTGCTCCGCCACCGGAAAAGCCTGGAACGGCTGGCCTGGTCGCTTGATGGCGAGCAGCTCGGCGGACTCGTGGGAGGGCCCCATGAACTGCTGCCCCGCCACGATGGTGCCGTCGCTGGCAATCGCCATATGCCGCACGCTGTTCATCTGCTGCGACAACGTCTCCTTGCTCAGCAGGGTGCCGTCGCGCTGCATCAGCACCAGACTGGGCTCCATGGCGTCGAGGTTCATTTCGACGCGGCTCTCGGCCTCGGTGCGAATACCGCCGTTGGCGACTGCAAGGGTTTCGCCGTCCGGCATCCATGACACCTGATGAGGTCCTACGCCGTGGGTGGAAATCTCCCCGGTGCGTTGCAGCCGCTCATCCACAAATCGATACACGCCCAACAGGCCGCGACCCGGTTCGGTCGTGTCGTTTTCAGTGGCGTACAGCCATTCGCCGTCTTTGTGAATGACCGCGTGGCCGTAGAAGTGTCGGTGGGGTTGCGAGGTGATGGTCTGCAGCAGCCGACCGTCGCGCAGGTCGATCAGGTAACTTTCGGTGCCCGGCCGGCGCGCGACGAACAGGGCGATCGGCAGATTCGGGTGATTGATGATGTCGTGACAGCGCTGGGCGACGGCGGTGGCGAAGACTTGCGTGCCGTCGACGTGATAACCCACGGCGAAGTGCTGGCCGTTGCCGTCGTCCCGCGCGGACAACAGCAGCGGGCTTTCGCCTTTTCTCGCGAACAGCGTCCAGCCGCCAAACGTGACGGCGCTGAGCAGCAGGCTGCCCAGACCCAGAGCCTGACGTCGCAACATATCAGTCACCATCATTGGCGTTGAAGCCCAGTTGAATGCCCAACGCCTTGGCCAGTTCGCCTTCGTGCAGGCGATGAACCACGTTGAGGCTGTCGTAGAAAGCGTTGAGCTGCTGGCGGCCTTCTTCGCTGGCCAGCAGATCGCCGAGCGGCGGTTTCAGCGCGGCCAACTGTCGATTGCTCTCGGCGTAGGCGGCGTCGATCTTGTCGGCCAAAGGTTTCTGCTCCTTGGGCAACAGCCCGCGCAGACCCTTATTGTCGACGCCGGCCCAGACCGTCTGCGCACTGGCCAGACTCGCCTGCAAGCTGCTGAGCGAGGCTTTGCTGCGCCAGGCTTCGGCCTGAAACGGCTGCGGGACGCCCTTGGTGCCACGGCCGAGCGGGGTACCGAGCTTTTTCTTCAGCGAGTCCAGTGCGGTCACTTGCACGCGCAGCAACTCGGCAATGGCTTCGTGGGAATCGGCATAGCGCTGGTTGGGAAACTTGCTCAACTGAGCGAGCATGCCGTCGTTGCTGTTCCAGCTGCTGAGGATGTCTTCGGCCAACGCCTTCTGACGCTCGCCGATGGCCACCAGCAGCGGGCAGTAGCGGGCTTTCTGCTCGGCATTGGCCATGTCGATGTCGGCGTCGAAGAGGATGTATTCATAGGCCGAGAGGCCCTGGACAACCACGCTGGATTTGCTCAGTTCGTCGGCGCTGATCTGCGGCTGTGCGGTCACCAGTTGCTCCACCTGACGACCGACCAGGTTTTTCTTGTCCGGCCAGAACTGAATCTGCCAGGCGCGATTGCCTTCGGCGAGCGGCCCGATCAGCAACGGTTGCAGCTCGGCCCAGGCTTTTTGCGCGTGGAGGAAGTCGGCCCGGGCGGTGTCCAGGTCGGATTTGCCCTGGCAGTAGGACAGCGCACTGATCGCCAGCTGCCGGTCCGCATCGACCCAACGGCTGTAGGTCGGCAGGATGACCTGACTGGCGATGGCGGCAGACGTCACGGCTTGCGGGTCCGACGGCGCGCACGCGCCCAGTGCCAGTGCGGCGAGGCTGGTGAGCAACAATTTGGGGCGGAACATGCCCGACTCCTTATCTTCAGAAATACGTTAGAGAGAATTCAAGAACGCCAGCAGCGCTGCGCGTTGTTCCGCGTCGAAAGCCAGCACCTGACGTTGCGCCGGCAGTGCCTCGCCGCCGTGCCAGAGTACGGCCTCCATCAGGTTGCGGGCGCGACCGTCGTGCAGAAACTGCGTGTGGCCACTGACGGCTTGCGTCAGGCCGATGCCCCATAACGGCGGCGTGCGCCACTGCTGGCCGCTGGCCTGAAATTCGCTGAGATTGTCGGCCAGTCCTTCGCCCATGTCATGCAGCAGCAGATCGGTGTACGGGCGAATGACCTGATTCGCCAGTTCGGGTTCGGCGGCGTCGGCGGAGGTGGTGAATTGCGGCGTGTGGCATTGCTGGCAGCCTGCTTTGAAAAACAGATTCTTGCCCGCCAGTACCTCTGGGCCAGCCACGTCACGCCGCGCCGGAACGCCGAGGTTGCGGGTGTAAAAGGTGATCAGCCGCAGGATGTTGTCGCTGACTTCCGGTTCGCCGTTCGGGCCATTGCCGTTGGGCGCGGCAAGGCAGTCGGTCTGTGACGGCGTGCAGTCGTCGACCGGCATCAAGGTGGACGTAAGGCCCATGTCACCTGCCAGTGCGTGGGCATTTTGCTGTTCGATGCTCGGCTGCGAGGCTTTCCAGCCGAAGCGGCCGAGGACGGATTTCTGCTGCGCGTCGTCCCAGACCCAGTTGGGTTTACCGGTGATGCCGGTGCCCTGTTCATCGTTCGGGTTGGCGTTGGCCAGAATCGCCGCCTGAGGAATGGCTTCCAGAAGCCCCAGCCCGATCATCGGCGGAGCAATGCGCGCGGAAGCTCGCGTCTGCGGGTGCATCGGACCGTAGCCGGGTTGGGTGATCTGCAGGGTAGGCCGGCGCAGGTGCACCGGGGTGCCGTCGCGAAAATGCACGGTCATTGAGTCGTAATCGACCCGAACCTTGCCCTCTGGCGTCACGCCGGGGATGGCCATGTCCTGGAGTTGCTTGCCATACACCGGCTCGGGCGTCAGGCCCAGCTGCTTGATGTGTTCGGCGAATGCCGGATCGTCGGGAATCGACAGGCGCACCAGCATGGACACGGCGTTGTCGGCGCCGGGCTCGGGCGGGTGGCCGCGGCCGTCCTTGATGTGGCAGTTCTGGCAGGCGTTGGTGTTGAACAACGGACCCAGGCCGTCGCGGGCAGTGGTCGTCGAGGGGGCAATCACCCAGGGGTTGCGGAAGAAACTGTTGCCGACGCTGAAGTCCAGCCGCCGGACAGGCGACAGGTTGGCCGAAGGCAGAGAAAACGCGTTGCGGTCGCTTTTGTTCACGGTGGTGGCGCCGCCAGAGCGAGACTCGCCGGGCTCGGCGGCGGTGAAACGCGGGGCGTCATCGCACCCACTGACGGCCAGCGCCATCAGCAGGAGAAACGAAGGACGGAACCACGCAGTCATACAGGTCCTGCAAAAGGGGGGAATTCGGGGCGAGCAAGCTTACCAGCCCCGTGTTTGATGAATAAGAGGGATTAGCGTTTGAAGGTCCTCTCGTAATGTGTTGTTACCAAATGATCGGCTGGCAACGGGCCGGCAACGCTCACGCGCCGGCGATCTCCAGGGCCGGGTTTTCCACGAGTAACTGCATCAGGCGCCGTTCGCCCTCAACCACCTTGAATGACCGGTAATCGCCAATGCCGTCGAGTTGCCGTTCGCGTTCGCGGATCGCCAGCTCCTTGGCCCGCTCATAGCCGTAGTGCTCGACCCTGAACGACTTGGTGACGCTGCTGCCGTTGCGCAGCGTGGTCCGCGCCACCCAATACGCGATGCCGGTGTAGCAGCGGTAATGCACCCCCGGATAGCCGCTGGTGTTGGTGGCGATGATGCGTTGACGGATGTCGCGGCTGAGCTTGGGCAAGTGTGCCAGCAGCAACTGGTCACGGCACGCGTCTGCGGCCTGTCGTGCCGGATCACGGCCGCCGTAGCGGGAGAATGAAAACAGCCGGTTGAAGGTCCTGCCATCGCGGTAGATCGTCACCTTCCAGGCACGCGGGCCCTTGACGCCGACCAGCAGGTGGATACCGTAATCGTTGGCTTTGAGCTTGCTGACGCGGCGCCTTTTTTTGTTTCTCTTGGGCACTTTCTGTCTCCTCCTGGATAGGGTGGGGTCAAGGAAGTGCGCATGATCGGCGGCGGGGGAGGCGTGTTCAATCCGACAAGGAACGAACAGGAAATGCCCTACAAAGCTTACAGACCGGTCCCCGGATAACGCCGGTTTTGGTAGGGTTTGCAGCTTCGATTGACGAAAAAAATGCCGGCCCGTGGTCGGGTCGGCATTCGTTTGCAGCGGGGCCGGCGTCAGCCGGGTGCTTGTAAGGCTGCGGCCCTACAGGGCGTGAAGCGGATCAGAACTCGTGGTCGGCATTGTCCGGATTCAGGTCAGTGATGCCCAGCTTACCGGCCGCTTGCTCGATCGCGCCGGTCTGTTTGACCAGCGCGGCGATGGCGTCGCGCACGACCTGGTTGCCCGCTGTATTGCCCGCCGCGATGAGTTGGTCGAAATGCTCGCCCTTGTTGGCATGGTCGACGATGACCTGCAGCTTTGCCTGGGTGGCGTCGAGGTCGGCACGCACGGTCTGGTCGGTCGCGGCGTCGGCCTTGGCCACCAGCGAAGACAGGCTTGGGCCGGTCACTTTGCTGCCGTCGACGCGGGTGTATTCGCCCAGGTAAACGTTGCGGATGCCCAGGCCGTTATAGAAGTGCGAGTTGTGGGTGTTGTCGCTGAAGCAATCGTGCTCGTCTTCGCTGGAATTGGCTTCCAGCGCGACTTTCATGCGCTCGCCTGCCAGTTCACCCAGCGACAGGCTGCCCATGCCGAACAGCATTTTGCGCAGCCCGCTTTCGGCGGATTCTGCTTCCAGCGTGGCGCGGTAGTTGTCAGCGACGCCCGGCTTCCAGTTGTTGACCATCTCTTCGAGGTCGCTCACCAGCAGATCGGTGGCTGCTTTCAGGTAGGCGCGCCGGCGGTCGTTGTGGCCGCCGGTGCCGCCCTGACCTTCGATGTAGTCGCTGGCCGGACGCTCGCCGGCGCCCGGGCCGGTGCCGTGCAAGTCCTGGCCCCAGAGCAGGAATTCGATGGCGTGGTAACCGGTCGCTACGTTGGCTTCCGAACCGCCCAGCTCGTTCAGGCTGGCGAGTTTTTCAGGGGTGATGTCGCTGACGTCAACTTTGTCCTCGCCCACTTGCACCGACTTGTTGGCGATGATGTTGGCGGTGGCGCCCGGATTGCCCAGTGCGTGCTGGTAATCCTTGGCGACGTAGTCGATCAGGCCTTCGTCCAGCGGCCATGCGTTCACCTGACCTTCCCAGTCGTCGATGATGGTATTGCCGAAGCGGAACACTTCCGTCTGCATGTACGGCACGCGCGCCGCGACCCATGCTGCACGCGCTGCTTTCAGGGTCTGGTCATTGGGGGCGGCGAGGAAAGCGTCGACTGCCGTGCTGAGGTTTTTGGCAGTGGATTCGGCGTCGCTGAAGACGGCAAATACCATGTTGGCGTAATTGGCGACCACTGCTTTGGTGGCGGCTTCGCTGGACTGGGCAGGCGCAGCGGCTGGTGTTGGCGCTGTGGCCGGGGCGGCCGCTGCGGCAGGAGCCGGGGCAGGCGCTGCAGCGGCGGGTTTGTCCTTGCCTTGATCACAACCGGCCAGAGCAATAGCGACAGCCAGCAGACTTGCGGTTGCCAGGGGCATACGAATCATGACGGAATCCTGCATCGAGAAGAGGTGTGAACGGTGGCGAACGCCAAAAAATGCTGCGACATAATGCGAAAGATTTGCATTCTGTGTAAAGGCCATTTGCCCAGGCAGTCGGGAGGAGATATTTCAAGCTGTTTCAAGGAGAGGGTTAAGTGGCGGCGTCGGAATGGCGAGGGGAATCTGCGCAGCGGCTGCCTTCGCGTTGAAAGGCAGCTGTTCTAGAGCGCCTCGCTGTGAGTGCGCCGTGCCTGCTTCAGGTACACCAGCAGCTCCCGCGCCGGCAGCGGCTTGCTGTAGAAATAGCCCTGACCCTCGTGGCAACCCTCGGAAATGATGTACGCCTCTTGCTCGGCGGTCTCTACACCTTCCGCAATCACCTGCATGCCCAGGCTTTTGCCGAGCTGGATGATGGCGCGCACGATCGTCGCGTCGTCATCGTCGTCGAGCAAATCCTGCACGAAGCTCTTGTCGATCTTGATCTTGTCCAGCGGCAGGCTTTTCAGATAGCTCAGCGATGAATAACCGGTGCCGAAGTCATCGATGGCAATCAGCGCCCCGGAGCGGCGCAGGCTCAGCAAGTGCTGCGCGGCGGTGGTGATGTCTTCCATCAAGCCGGTTTCCGTGACTTCCAGCTCCAGGCTTCGGGGCGGCAGGCGGTAGATCTGCAGCAGGTTGTTCACCACCCGCGGCAGTTCGGCGTGGTGCAACTGCACAGTGGACAAGTTCACCGCCATGCGCAGGTCGCTGAAGCCCTGATCGTGCCATTCGCGCAGCTGTTTGCAGGCCTGATCCAGCACCCACTCGCCGATGGCGATAATGGTGCCGTTCTGCTCGGCCAGCGGGATGAACAGGTCAGGCGGCACGAAGCCATGTTCCGGATGAATCCAGCGGATCAGTGCTTCGACGCCGACCACACTGTGATCCCGATAACTGATCTGCGGCTGATAGACCAGATGAAACTGCTCGCGGGCCATGGCTTCGCGCAGGTCCTTCTCCAGCTCGCGACGACGGCGCATTTCGCTGTCGACGCTGGCGATATAAAACTGGTAGCGATTGCGCGAGCGGGTCTTGGCCAGCGTCATGGTCTGTTCGGCTTTCTGCAGCAGCTTCTCGGTGCTGTCGCCATCTTCGGGGAACAGCGTGATGCCGATGGTGGCGCGCAGGCGAATCTCCTGCTGATCGACGGCGAAGGGCGCTTCCAGGTCGTCGAGAATGTTCTGCGCCAGCTCGGCGGCTTCATAAGGCTGTTCGATATCGGCCTGAACCAGCGCGAACTGGTCGCCGCCCAGACGGGCGAGGGCGCCGAGGCGGCCGCTGTGGCTGCGCAATCGATCGGCGAGGGCCAGCAGCAACTGATCGCCAGCCTGATAACTGAATTGTTCGTTGATGCCTTTGAAGTCATCCAGACCGACGCACAACACTGCGACGCGGTGCTGCGCTTTTCCGGAATCGACGAGGATTTTGTCCAGTTGCTTCTGCAGTTGCAGCCGGTTGGGCAGCCCGGTGAGGAAGTCGTATTGGGCCATCCGCAACAGGCTCGATTCAGCCTCGTGACGCAGCGTGGTGTTGCGCTCGATGGAGGCCAGCAGTTGGTTGGCGGTGTTGACCCAGACCCCCAGCTCGTTTTTTTCGTGGCCTTTGAGCAGAGGCAATTGGTGTTCGCTGGGGCGGTCTGGGTTGATGGTGGTCAGGTGCTCGATGATTCTCGACAGCGGTTTGGTCAGCAGCCAGTGATAAACCAGGTACAGCACCAGACCCAATGCCAGCGCGCGCAACACGCCGGAGATGAAGATGATCATCGAGTTGGTGAGGAGGGTTTCGCCGTAGGTGGCAGTGTCCAGTGTGATGCGCAGGTCGCCGTAGTATTCGCTGTACGGGCTGCGGCCGACCAGTTGCGTAGTAAAGCTGCGTTCCTGGCCAAGGATCAGATCGGTCAGCCAGCGGGTGGGGGTGACATCGAGCTCGCGGGATTTCTCGGCGAGCACCGTCTCGTTGGGGTGACCGATGGACGCCTGACGCACGGCTTTATCCTGAAACAACCCTTCGATGACCTGCATGCCCATTTCCCGGTCCAGGCTGTAAACGGCCTGCGTCGACGGGTCGCGAAACATGTCGAGGATACGCTCGGCATCCGAGGCAACGGCCTGGCGGGTTTTGTACGCGTCGTAGACGATCTGTGCACAACTGAGCACGACTCCCACGATCAGCGCTGAAAGCAGCACAACGCGAAGCAGCTTCACCGACAAGCTGTGTTTGAGTTCCAGCTTCAAATGGCCATTCCTTCATCCATGCTGATAGCAGCCTGACTGCGTGCAAGCACTGGCAATGCAGGCATTCAGATCAGACGCTTCTCGCTTGCGCGCGATTCCATCAATCGGGAAAACAGTTAACAGGCAGACCACTCTGGCTATCCGCACTGTGTCGGTCGTACGCGGGGAAAACTTGAGCCCAGTCGTTTGAATCAGCACGGAATTTGATATTAGTCCGCTATCGCTTCCAGACAATACATAAACGACAAACAGAAGGCGAAAAAAAACCCGGACGTGCCGGGCTTTTTTTTATCGAGCATTCAAGCATTCATCAGGCGGTGAAGCTTTTGCCTTCGAACTGCTCGGCAACGAACTTCCAGTTGACCAGGTTCCAGAACGCCTCGACGTACTTTGGACGCAGGTTACGGTAGTCGATGTAGTAAGCGTGTTCCCAGACGTCGCACGTCAGCAGCGGGGTGTCGCCGCTGGTGATCGGGTTGCCGGCGCCAATGGTGCTGGCCAGTGCCAGGGAGCCGTCGGCTTTCTTCACCAGCCAGCCCCAGCCGGAGCCGAAGGTGCCGATGGAAGTCTTGCTGAATTCTTCCTTGAACTTGTCGAAGGAGCCGAAAGCAGCGTTGATCGCGTCAGCCAGAGCGCCAGTCGGTTGGCCGCCGGCGTTTGGCGCCAGGCAGTTCCAGTAGAACGTGTGGTTCCAGACTTGAGCGGCGTTGTTGAAGATACCGCCCGAAGAGGTCTTGACGATTTCTTCCAGAGTCTTGCCTTCGAACTCGGTGCCTGGCAACAGGTTGTTCAGGTTCACGACATAGGTGTTGTGGTGCTTGTCGTGGTGGTATTCCAGAGTTTCCTTGGAGATGTGCGGTGCCAGAGCATCATGTGCGTACGGCAGCGGAGGCAATTCAAAAGCCATGGTAATTCTCCTAATCAGGTCAGTTGCGGTTTGCGCAAGGCCGATCACGGGCGGCCAGACAGAACTTACGCTGGCGAGTTTGTACTCTTTGCAGCGCAGGGGCTGGATCATAGCACCGGCCCCTGACCTTAACCACGCAACAACTGTAGGGGATAGAGGTTCCAGAGCGTTGCGCTGAAATGTGCGTCGGCGAGGCCAACGTTCACGCCGTTCTGATCAATTGCACCGCCACGCTGAACATCATCACCGCGACCATCAGGTCCAGCAGGCGCCAAGTTGCCGGGCGCGCGAGCCAGGGCGCCAGCCAGGCGGCGCCGATCGCCAGCGTGGAAAACCACAACACCGAAGCGCTGGCTGCCCCGGCCACATAAGCGCCGGGCACTGCTTGCTGCGCGCCGAGGGAACCGATCAGCAGGACCGTATCGAGATAAACGTGCGGGTTCAGCAAGGTCACCGCCAGGGCGGTCAGCAATACCGCGCGGCGTGAGCGCTGGCCGTCAGTGTCGCCCTCTGCGAGGCTCTGCGGCGATAGCGCGCGGCGCAAGGCCATGGCGCCGTACCACAGCAGAAACACCACGCCGCCCCAGCGTGCCACCGCCAGCAGCGTCGGGTTGTTGGCCAGCACATTGGCCAGCCCGAAAACGCCGGCGGCCACCAGTACGGCATCGCACACGATGCACAGCAGGGCCACGGAAAGGTGGTGTTCGCGACGCAGACTTTGCGCCAGCACGTAGGCGTTCTGGGTGCCGATGGCCATGATCAGCCCGAGAGAAACCAGCAGGCCGTTGAGGTAACTTTGCCACATGATGTCGAGCCTCGATCAGTTCAGAAATGGGAGCGATCAGGCGCTCGCGGCCAGTGCGCGCAAGGTAGTCATGGCCTCCTGCGCGTCGTCCTTACCCACGAAAAGATGGTCGTGGTAAAAGCCCGCGACCACGTTGCAACTGATGCCCGCCTGGCCCAGTGCGCTGGCGAACGCTGCGGTCAACCCGACTGCCGCGAGTGAGGAATGAACGGTCAGGGTGATCCAGGCCATGACGTAATCGCAGTCCAGGCCCAGTTGCTGCGCCTGGCTGCGTTCGAGGATGACGGTCAGGCCCTCACGCTCCCGGAAGCTGCCGATGACTTCAATCCCCTCTATACGGCGGCTGTCCGTCACGTTGCAGAACACGTAGTCACCGTCGTTCAGTTCGGGGTTCATGCTGCGCAGCAATGCGCTAAGGGAAGTTTCGCCAGTCATTGATAGTTCGCCGTCCATTGAGGGTGTGCCGTGAATCAGTGGTGGCGATTGTCAGCCGACAGCGGGTATAAGAAAAACCAATAAAGCTCATCACCCATTAGAGAAACTGATGTTCGACTACAAGTTGCTTTCCGCGCTGGCGGCGGTGATCGAACAAGCCGGCTTCGAGCGCGCCGCCCAAGTACTTGGTCTTTCGCAGTCCGCGGTATCCCAGCGCATCAAGCTTCTGGAGGCGCGGGTCGGCCAGCCAGTACTGGTTCGGGCGACGCCGCCCACGCCGACAGACATCGGCCGGCGCTTGCTCAACCATGTGCAGCAGGTGCGTTTGCTGGAGCGGGATCTGCAAAGCGTGGTACCGGCGCTGGACGAAGGCGGCATGCCCGAACGTTTGCGCATCGCGCTGAACGCCGACAGCCTGGCGACTTGGTGGGCCCTCGCAGTGGGGGACTTCTGTGCCGAGCATCGATTGCTCACTGATCTGGTGGTCGAGGACCAGGATGTTGGCCTCAAGCGCATGCGCGCCGGTGAAGTGGCCGCGTGCCTGTGCGGCAGTGAACGGCCGGTGGCAGGGGCGCGGAGTTTATTGCTTGGCGCCATGCGCTACCGGGCGCTGGCCAGCCCTGACTTTATCGATCGGCATTTCCCGCAGGGCGTGACGCCCCAGGCGGTGGCCCGATCGCCTGCGCTGGTGTTTGGCCCGGATGATTTCCTGCAGCACCGCTATCTCGCTTCGCTGGGAGTCGAGGGCGGATTCGAGCATCATTTATGTCCGTCGTCCGAAGGCTTCACGCGCATGGTCGAAGCCGGAATGGGCTGGGGACTGGTGCCTGAGTTGCAGGTTCGTGGGCAATTGGCGAGCGGTCAGTTGGTCGAGTTGCTGGCCGATCAGTGCATTGATGTGCCGTTGTACTGGCATCATTGGCGCAATGGAGGTCGGTTGCTGACAGAGCTGACGGACCATCTGGCGAAAAAAGCGGGGCAGTGGCTGGTGCCGTTGCAGCCTGAGTGAACGTCAGTAGTCGACGCAGCAGATTGTAGGATCGGTCGCAGCACAGTCGCGGCGATCACAGGTAAAAAGAAGATGAAACGGAGCACGCAATGAAAATTCTGGTCACCGGCGCAGGCGGCTTCATCGGCGGACGCTTCGCGCGTTTCGCGCTGGAGCAAGGCCTGAGCGTCCGGGTCAACGGCCGCCGCGCTGAGGGTGTCGAGCATCTGGTCCGGCGCGGCGCCGAGTTCATTCAGGGCGATCTGTGCGATCCGGAGCTTGTGCATGCGCTGTGTGACGACATTGAGGCCGTGGTCCATTGCGCGGGGGCAGTGGGGACGTGGGGGCGACGCCAGGACTTCCATCAGGGCAACGTTCAGGTCACCGAAAACGTCGTTGAAGCCTGCCTGAAACAAAGAGTCCGGCGGCTGGTGCACCTGTCCTCGCCGTCCATCTATTTCGATGGCCGCTCGCACCTCGACATCCGCGAGGAGCAAGTGCCCAAGCGCTTCGGCAATCACTATGCCGCGACCAAATACCTGGCCGAGCAAAAGGTGTTTGGTGCCGAAGAGTTCGGTCTGGAAGTCATCGCCCTGCGCCCGCGTTTTGTGACAGGCGCGGGTGACACGAGCATTTTCCCGCGCCTGCTGCAGATGCAGCAGAAGAAGCGCCTGTCGATCATCGGCAACGGCCTGAACAAGGTCGATTTCACCAGCATTCAAAACCTCAATGAGGCACTGCTCAGCAGTCTTCTCGCCGCAGGGTCAGCATTGGGTAAGGTTTACAACATCAGTAATGGCGCGCCGGTCCCGCTCTGGGACGTGGTCAATTACGTCATGCGCCAGATGGAATTGCCGCCGGTAAGGCGTTATCGGTCGTACGGCCTGGGGTACACCGCCGCAGCCTTGAACGAGGCGGCGTGCCTGATCTGGCCGGGACAACCTGAACCGACGCTGTCGCGCATCGGGATGCAGGTGATGAGCCGTGATTTCACGCTTGATATCAGTCGCGCGAGGCATTATCTGGATTACCAGCCCGACGTCAGCGTGTGGACCGCCCTCGACGAGTTCTGCGGCTGGTGGAAAGCCCAGCACGGCGGCGCGTTGTAAAAGGCGTCAACATCCGTGGTTATACTGCGAGCCATTCAGATACAGCGGTTTTTTCAAAGGTAAATCCATGCGCAAAGATCCCTATGACGACGTCGATGACGTCCCGAGCCTCAGCGCCAAAGACGATGACGATGATTTTCTGCCGCCGCCCGGCGCTCGCGAGCGCACGACGGTGTATTCGCGCGACACGCCAGTGGTGAAGGTGAAGGCGCCCGGTACCGGTGCCTTGTGGGCGTTGATCTGTGTGCTGTTTATCGCTTTTTGTGGCCTGGGCTGGTGGAGTTTTCAGCAGGTTTCGTTGATGGAGCAGCAGTTGGTGGCAACGCAGGAAAGCTTCGCGCGGATCAGTGAGGAGGCGGCAGGGCGCTTGCAGGATATTTCCGGCAAGGTGGTGGCGACCGAGTCAATGGCCAGCAGCAGCGAGGCGTTGAAGGCGCAGATCAAGCAGTTGCAGGATCAGTTGGCGGATCAGAACAAACAGCAGGAAGGTGTGGCCGGTTTGCAGGGCGGGCTGGACAAGCGGCTGGAGCAGATCAGCACACAGAGTGCGCAGCAGCAGGCGGTCAATCAGCAGTTGCAGGATCAGTTGAAGGCGGTGGCGACTGAGCTGGCGGCGTTGAAGGCGGCGGTCCCGGATGGGAAGTCGATTCAGGCTGAGCAGGAGCGGCTGGAGACGCAGTTGAAGGGTTTGACTGCGGATTTGGCAAGTCTGAAAAAGGCGAACGGCAGTCAGGCGATCGAGCAGCTTGAGCAGGATATGGTGGTGGTGAAGAGCGAGTTGGAAAATCGTCCGGCGGCGGCTGCTTCGTCGGGGGCGAGTCTGGCCGAGTTCGATGCGTTTCGTGGGCAGATGACGCGGACGATCAATACGTTGCAGAGTCAGATTCAGACGTTGTCGCAGCAGATGAATGCTCGACCTTGACGCTCTCCCCGATGACGTCGCTGTTTGTGACGTCATCGGGGAAGTGACGCGGAGACAAGTTGAGGAGTGAATGTTTAACTCTGCTCCGTAGGCTATTTCCGATTTTGATATTTTGTCGGGTTTTGAATTGCGTTTATTTTGCTTTGAATTATGGTTCTAACCAGTGACTCGCAACAGCGCTATTCTTTATCGCGCACTCAGTGAAGAGCATCAATGACGAAGCTCTTTTGAAGAACAAACGATACAACTCAAACGGGGTGTTTCGTTACCACAGTCAAGGATGACTGAAATGAATGGATTCAATAGTAAGAACGGCCAAAACCCCTCGATCGGTAAAAGCATCGTCAGCGGTGCAGGCCTTACCCGAAATGCTGCAAAGCCGCCGAAAATCAAACCCGGCATCAAACCTCCCGTGACGAAGCAGACGGTCGTCAAGCCTCCCGTTACAAAGCCAGGCGGTACAAAGCCTCCGGTTATCAAGCCACCCGTGACGACCCCACCGGGTATCAAACCACCTGTGACGACCCCGCCCCCGATTAAACCGCCGGTCATCCGACCTCCTGCTGTAAAACCGGTGAAACCACGGCAGTCGGCTGCTAAACCGCGTCCTCCCAAGCCAGTCATCAAGGGACCGGTCAAGCCACCCGCGTCGCTGGTGCTGCCACCCAGGCCGCTGATCCCACCTCGTCTGGCTGAAGTGCTGTCGGTGGTTGATACGATTACCGGTGTCGTCTCTTTGCTGTATCCGTTGGGCACGTATCTGCTGTCGAGCGGAGACAAGCAATTGCCGGACGGCCGCGTAGCCGATGCCGGGGGCGAGTACGTTACGGATGCCGATGGCAACGTCCAGTATCTGGATGGCACCATTGTTTACGCAGACGGGACGATCAAGTTTCCGGACGGCACCTATCAATATACCGATGGCAGTTACATGCACCCTGATGGCGCCGTTAGTTATCCGGACGGTACCTGGCGGTTCCCGGATGGCACTGTTACGGATTCGGAAGGCAATGTGTTGGCTACTGAATAACCGGAGCTGTAAGTTGAAACGTTAGTTGTAAAAAAGCCCCGGCTCTTTCGAGTCGAGGCTTTTTTATTCTGCTTGTATTACTCAAGAGCGGTGCGACTTACAGCGTCGGGTAATCCAGATAACCCTCAGCGCCTTTGGCGTAGAAGGTTTCGGGATGAGGTTCGTTGAGCGGTGCATCCTTGGCCAGACGTGCCGGCAGGTCGGGGTTGGCGATGAAGGGCACGCCGAACGCCACTGCATCCGCCTTACCGCTTGCCAGCCACTCGTTGGCGCTGTCCTTGGTGAATTTCTCGTTGGCGATGAACACGCCGCCGAACGCTTCTTTCAGGCGTGGGCCGAGGCTGTCGTCGAGTTCACGTTCGCGGGCGCAGATGAAGGCGATGCCGCGTTTGCCGAGTTCGCGAGCGACGTAGGTGAAGGTCTCGGCCAAGTTGGCATCGCCCATGTCGTGGGCATCAGCGCGGGGTGCCAGGTGCACGCCGACGCGGCCAGCGCCCCAGACTTCAACGGCGGCGTCGGTCACTTCCAGCAGCAGACGCGCGCGGTTTTCCAGCGAGCCGCCGTAAGCATCGGTGCGGGTGTTGGTGCTGGTTTGCAGGAACTGGTCGAGCAGGTAACCGTTGGCGCCGTGGATCTCGACGCCGTCAAAGCCGGCGGCCTTGGCGTTCTCGGCACCGACGCGGTAGGCGTCGACGATTTCTTCGATTTCTGCCAGTTCCAGCGCGCGCGGGGTGACGTAGTCAGACAGCGGACGCACCAGGCTCACGTGGCCTTTCGGCTGGATGGCGCTCGGCGCAACCGGGGTTTCGCCGTTCAGGTAGGTCGGATGGGAAACGCGCCCTACGTGCCACAGTTGCAGCACAATCTTGCCGCCGGCCGCGTGCACGGCTTTGGTGATGTTGGCCCAGCCACGCACTTGATCGTTGGACCAGATGCCCGGGGTGTCGGGGTAGCCAACGCCCATCGGCATGACCGAAGTGGCTTCGCTGATGATCAGGCCGGCCGAGGCGCGCTGTACGTAGTACTCGGCCATCATCGCGTTGGGTACGCGGCCTTCGTCGGCGCGGCAGCGGGTCAGCGGCGCCATGATGATGCGGTTGGCCAGTTCCAGGTCACCCATCTTGATCGGGTCAAAAATCGTGGTCATCGTGAAATCCTTAGTGCAATCGGTAAAAGGTGGATCCGCAGTTTCAAATTCGGGGAATCAGTTCGTCACGGCGGCCAGTTCGGCATCGTTGGGCTGCCTGAAGTTAATCAGCGTGACCAGCAGGGCCAGCACCGCGAGTGCGCCGGCCGCCAGCGGCACGGTGGTCAGGCCAAAACCATGGGCGATGACGCTGCCACCGACCCAGGCGCCCAGCGCGTTGCCGACGTTGAAGGCGCCGATGTTCAGGGTGGACACCAGATTGGGCGCGGCCTTGCCGAAGGTCACCACGTTGATCTGCAGGGCAGGCACGGCGGCAAATGCAGCGGTGGCCCAGAGGAACAGGGTGATCTCGGCCGGAATCAGCGCCGTGCTGGTCCAGCTCAGCACCGTGGAGATCACCGCCATGGCGATGAACACGCCGATCAGCGTGGCGGCCAGTCGGCGGTCGGCGAGCTTGCCGCCGATGATGTTGCCCAGCGTCAGACCAAGGCCAATGAGCATCAGCGTCCAGGTCACGCCCAAAGGCGAGACGCCGGTGACTTCGCCCAGCAGCGGCGCGACGTAGGTGAACAGCGCGAACACGGAGGCCGCGAACAGCGCGGTCATGCTCAGGGACAGCCAGATGCCTGCGCCTTTGAGTGCAGCCAGTTCGGCGCGCATGTCGAGTTTCTCTTCATCCCGCTTGCTCGGCAGGAAGCGAATCAGGCCGATGAAGGCGATGACGCCAATCACCGTCACCGCGTAGAAGGTCGAGCGCCAGCCAGCTTGTTGTCCCAGTGCGGTGCCCAGCGGGACGCCGAGGACGTTGGCCAGGGTCAGGCCGGTGAACATCAGCGCGACGGCCGACGCGCGGCGATTGGCCGGGACCAGATTTGCCGCCACCACCGACCCGATGCCGAAGAACGCGCCGTGGCACAACGCGGTGACCACACGGGCGAACATCAGGATGTTGTAGTCCGCCGCCAGTGCGCAGAGCAGGTTGCCGATGATGAAGATGCCCATCAACGTCACCAATGCGCCTTTGCGCGGCAGCCTGGCGGTGGCCATCGCCATGAACGGCGCGCCGATCGCGACGCCCAGGGCGTAACCGGTGACCAGCCAGCCGGCGCCGGGAATGCTGACGCCCAGGTCGCTGGCGACGTCGGGAAGCAGGCCCATGATGACGAATTCAGTCGTCCCGATGGCAAAGGCGCTCAGGGCCAGAATGAGTAATGAAAGGGGCACGTTGCGTCTCCTGAAAGGCGGGTGTGTGGTGCAGGGCTTAGAGCCGCTGCGCCAGTTGCTGCACGAACGCCTGAATGACGTCTTCGTTGCGCTTGAAAAAATGCCACTGGCCGTGTTTCTGGTTGGTGATCAGACCGGCCCGTTGCAGCGTTGCCAGATGGGCGGAAACGGTCGACTGCGACAGGCCGGCGCGTTGGTCGATCTGGCCGGCACACACACCACCATCGATCGTGTGACGCTGATCGGGGAAAGTCGTGACCGGGTCTTTGAGCCAGTCCAGAATCTGCCGGCGAACCGGGTGGGCGAGGGCTTTGATGATTTCGTCGATATCGATGTCGGTAGGCATGTCGTTCTCAGTGCAGGTGCGCTGTATCGCGATGGGGCGAACCTTATATCTATAAATCGCGATATACAAATATGATTAGGTGCTTAGCAAAGGCCGAATCGTTATATCGGGTTATAACGATATGAGCATGGCCTGATACCTCGGTGGGGCCTTCACCGGCAATCCCGCTTTACACGCGCAGGGAATGTCGCGACTGTACGAACGTCATTGCGCATGAGTTCCCGCACATTCGGCGGAGTCAGGCGCACAAAGAAGGCTCGCAGCAATAGGCAAGCACCATGAATTACCTCGCACACCTGCACCTCGGCGGGCAGGCCCCGGCGCAATTGCTGGGCAGCCTGTACGGCGACTTCGTCAAAGGGCTGCTGCCCGGACGTTTCCCGGCGGACATCGAAAGCGCGATTCGTCTGCATCGGCGTATCGATGCATTCACCGATTCGCACCCGCTGATCAAGCAGGCACTGGGACGCTTTCCCGATGGCCGTCGCCGCTATGCCGGCATTGCGCTGGATGTGTTTTTCGACCATTGCCTGGCGAGGGACTGGCACGAGTACTCGGATGAGCCCCTGGATGGCTTCACGCGTAAGGTTTACCGCGTGCTGGCCGAAGAGCCTGCGTTGCCGGAGCGTCTGGCGCTGATTGCGCCGCGCATGGCGGCGCAAGACTGGCTGGGTTCGTACCGTGAGTTTTCGGTGGTGGGCGATGCACTGGCCGGCATTTCGCGGCGCCTGTCACGTCCGGAAGGGCTGGCCGGGGTCAACCAAGAGTTGCACGCGCTGTATCGACCACTGAGTGACGACTTCAGCGCGTTTTATCCTGAGCTGCAGGCGTTTGCTCAGGCGGCCTTGGCGGCGGAACGTACCATCACCGGTTGAACCGCCTCGCCGAACAGCGCGATCTGCACCGCCTGCTGGGCTTCGAAGGCCAGCGCGGCGCGCTCTTTCCCCACAGAAGCGATAGGCGAGAGCAACTGGATATGCACCTCGCTGACCTCATTGGCAAACAGACGACGCAAGTGCGAGAGCAGGTCGTCGTCGCCAATGAACGGCGCAATCTGATCCGGTTGGCCGTCGCGTACATACTGAATGGCAACAGGTTGCACGGGCACGCCGGTTTCAATCGCGCTCGACAGCAGGCGGCCGTGGAAGGTACGCAAGCTGCGGCCGTCGGTGGTGGTGCCCTCAGGGAAGATCACCAGCGAATGCCTGCCGAGCAAGTGCTGGCCCATCTGCTTCTGAATCAGCTTGCTGTCGCCCGAGCCCCGGCGGATGAACAACGTTCCGGCTTTCAAGGCCAGCCAGCCCGCCACGGGCCAGGTGCGCACTTCGGCCTTGGACAGGAACGACAGTGGCGCCAGCATCCCCAGCAACGGAATGTCGGTCCATGACACATGATTGCTTACCCACAGCATCGGCTCGCGCGGCAGCTTGCCGCTGACCTTTACGCGGAACGGCAGCGCGGCACTCAGGCGCGCCATGAACCAGGCGGTCCAGCGCTGGCGACGGGCCATGGAATTGCCGATGCGCAGGCGTTCCATCAGGGCAAAGGTACCGGCGATGCTCAGGCCCAGTGCAATGACCCACAGCACCCGCACCACGCGCGCATGACTGCGCCACGTGCTCATCACACCGCTGCCTTGAAGTGGCGGGCGTAGCGTGGGCACAGGTCGTCGCGCTTGAGCAGGATGAAGACGTCGGCGACCTGGAAGTCTTCGTCCCAGCACGGTTCGCCGCAGATCTTCGCGCCAAGGCGCATGTAAGCCTTGAGCAGTGGCGGCATCTCACAAATGACGTTGTTGGGCAGGTCCAGTGTCGGCAGCGGATTCTTCGGTTCGGCGCGCAGGTGTTCATTACACAGATAACGTTCGCGCAAGCGCTGCATGATCGCGTGGGCCTGAATGCCGCCGTCCTGCATCGGAATGCTCGCGCAGCCCATCAGGTAGCTGTAGCCGCCTTCGTTGAGGATCTCGGCCAGTTCGCTCCACAACACGGCGATGGTGCCGCCGTTGCGGTAGGACGGATCAACGCAGGTCCGACCCAACTCCAGGATTGGGCCCTGCAAATGCCGCAGGCCGTGCAGGCTGAATTCTTCCTCGCTGTAGAATTTGCCCAGGGTGCTGGCGGCCTTGTGGTCCAGCAAGCGGGTGGTGGCGACCAGACGACCGCTGCTCAGGTCGCGCACGCCGATGTGCATGCAGTGAACGTCGTAATCATCAATGTCCAGGCCCAGCTCGGCGCCCTTGAGCCTGGCGTTGAATTCGCCACTGAACACATTGAAGCGCAAAGCCTGTGCTTCCTGCAGGGCCTTATCACCGGTCAGGCGTTCTGCCTGCAGGCGACGTTCGGTTCGGGTGTCTCGAATGCTGGCGATCTGAGTCATGCGGCATCTCCGTAATCCCGCCTTCGTCCAGGCGGGTCGACTGATTGTTCGAGCATTGCTGTACGAATTCAGGCTAGGGAGAGGCCGTGTCACGACCATTAAGCTTTGGTGATGGTTGCGTGACAGGGGTTTGTGTTCAATGGGCTGTCATTATTGAGTGCTAGGGTTGCCTGCATCCGAGCCCGAGTCCTGTCCATGAGCCGTCTGCTGTTAACACTCGCGCTGTTGCTCATCAGCTGTTCAGCCGCTGCCGAAACCTGGCCGACGCCGGATTGGTCCGAGCGCCTGCTCAGTCAAAACGCTGCCATTACTGCCCTCGATGCTTACGCCTTCCCGCCCCGCGACGAGATCGAACGCAAGGGCGTGCGCACAGACGCGCTGCTGATCATTCACGACGGCGAAGTGGTGTATGAACGCTATGGCGGCGTGACCCGGGCAGACACCCCGCACCTGACCTGGTCGATCAGCAAAAGCATTCTGGCGAGCGTGCTGGGCGTCGCATTTGGTGAAGGCCGTTTCAAGCTTGAAGACCCCGTCGCCAGGTTCCACCCGCCGTTCAGCGCGCATCCCGATATCAAACTTCAGGACCTGCTGCACTGGGCTTCGGGGCTGGACTGGCAGGAAGATTACGAATACGCGCCGCTCAACTCCTCTGTCGTGGCGATGCTTTACACCCGAGGGCGCGGCGACATGGCGCGATACACCGCCGAACACATTGCCGCCAGTGCGCCCGGCACTTCATACCGCTATTCCAGTGGCGACAGCACTGTCCTCGCCGCCGCACTCAAAGGCATGGTCGGTGACAGCGCTTACGCCAATTACCCGTGGACCGCCTTGTTCGACCCGCTGGGCATCACCAGCGCCACGTGGGAGCGCGATGCCATCGGCACTTTCGTCGGGTCGTCCTATGCGTACATGACGGCCCGCGACCTGGCGCGCATCGGCCTGCTGATGGAGCGCGGCGGGTGCTGGCAAGACCGCCAGTTGCTGCCCAAGGCCTGGGTTGATTTCAACCTGACGCCGTTCAAATCCCTGACTCCGACCCCGACCGATGAAGCCCCCGGCGGCCACTGGTGGCTGAACAAGATCGCCGACGGCAAGCCCGGCCCGTGGCCCGACGCACCTCCCGACACCTTTGCGGCCCTCGGCCATTGGGGGCAGGCGCTGTACGTGATCCCTAGCGCGAAGCTGGTGATCGTTCGTTACGCCGACGATCGCGACGGCACTTATGACCACAACCAGTTGCTCAAGCTGGCGCTGAAGGCCGTGGCCGGGGAGGGTGATCAATGAAGGCTCGTAAAGCATTCATCCGACGCCGCCCGTTCAGCAGTCTCGGCATATTGCTTCTGTTAATACTTGCCGGCCTGATCTGGAACTGGCGCGTTCAGCTGCAGGTGTTCCCCAGCATCATCAGCGCCTATACCGCCAAGGAATATTGCTCGTGTCGGTTCGTCATGAATAACCCGGCGGACTATTGCCGCAGCTACGTAAAGCAATGGCTGCCGAGTACGCTTGACGAAGACGCCCTGAACAAGCGCATCACTTCGACAGGCCTGGGCCGCGAGAGCGAAGCCCGCTGGGAAGGCCAGCGCCAGGGCTGCCGTTTGTCGCCGCCGGTACCGTAGAACGTTGAAGTTTGCCTGCGGTCAGACAGCCGGATAGGGTTGCGTATCGCACCCTCTGGAGTCCGCATGTCTATTCGCCTTCCTTCCTCGTTCGCCTGCGCGCTATATGCCGTTGATGCCTGTGACTTGATCGCCACGGCGCGCCGCTCGTGAGGGGCGCGATCTTCCCGTGGCGTGAAGAAAACCAGTTCAACCTGCTGATTGACGGCCCGGCGTTTTTTCCGCGCATGATCGCCGCGATAGAAGGCGCGCAGCAGCAGATCGAGCTCGAACTGTATCTGGTGGAAGCCGGGGCCTGTGCCGAAGCGATCGTGGAGGCGCTGGTCAGTGCAGCGAGTCGCGGGGTCATCGTGCGTTGTCTGTTCGATGGCTTCGGCTCTGCGGCGTTTACGATCAGCCTGCGCAAGCGACTGACCGACGCTGGCGTGATCCTGCGTTTCTATAATCCTGTGCATTGGCGGCGGGGCTTGCGCAATCTCTACCGCGACCACCGCAAACTGTTGCTGGTCGACAAAGAGCTGGCGGTGGTGGGCGGGACGGGTGTCACCGACGAGTTCTGGCGCCCGGACCTGAACAGCAGCGAATGGCATGAGGTGATGGTCGAGATCCGTGGGCCGCTGGTGATCGACTGGCAGGCGCTGTTCGACCGCCAGTTTCACGCCAACCCTCGGCGGCGGGCGTGGCGGCCGGCGGAAAACTTCGGTCTGCCGCGCTTGCCCAAGGCGCCCGTCAGCGGGAATGGACTGGGTCGTGTGGCCTATGCCGACTCCCGTCAGCACCGGGATATCGTGCAGTCACTGGTGCGTGCGCTGAACACCAGCAAGACGCGCATCTGGCTGGCGACCCCGTATTTTCTGCCGACCTGGAAAGTCCGCCGCGCGTTGCGTCGTGCCGCCTCCCGCGGCGTCGATGTGCGCTTGTTGCTCACCGGACCGCGCACCGATCATCCCTCGGTTCGTTACGCCGGCCATCGCTACTACCCGCGCCTGCTCAAGGCCGGCGTGAAAATCTTCGAATACCAGCCGTGTTTTCTGCACTTGAAAATGGTGCTGATCGACGACTGGGTCAGCGTCGGCTCATGCAACTTCGATCACTGGAATCTGCGTTTCAACCTGGAGGCCAACCTCGAAGCGATCGACCCCGCGCTGACCCATGCCGTGACCGCCAGCTTCACCAAGGATTTCGCCGTGAGCAGCGAAATCACCCTGGACGGCTGGAAATCCAGACCGCTGTGGCGACGGTTTCAGGAGCGGGTGTGGGGATGGCTGGATCGGTTGGTGGTGAATGTGCTGGATCGGCGTGGGTGAGCGCTTTACAACTCATCGCCCACAAAAAAGCCCGACACGCAGGTCGGGCTTTTTCGTTTTAGCGATTGAAACGCTTACTGCACTTCTACCGCCAGGCTTTCACTGATCTTCTTCTGCCAGATGGCGGGACCGGTGATGTGAACCGACTCGCCATGGCTGTCTACTGCAACCGTGACCGGCATGTCCTTGACCTCGAACTCGTAGATCGCTTCCATGCCCAGTTCCGGGAAGGCCAGCACTTGCGACTTCTTGATCGCTTGAGCAACCAGGTAGGCAGCGCCGCCCACGGCCATCAGGTAAACGGCTTTGTTGTCCTTGATCGCTTCGATGGCGGTCGGGCCGCGCTCGGATTTGCCGATCATGCCCAACAGGCCGGTCTGCTCGAGGATCTGGCGGGTGAACTTGTCCATCCGCGTCGCAGTGGTCGGACCGGCAGGCCCCACCACTTCATCACCAACCGGATCAACCGGGCCAACGTAATAGATAAAGCGACCCTTCAGGTCCACCGGCAGGGTTTCGCCCTTGTTGAGCATCTCGACCATGCGCTTGTGCGCCGCGTCGCGACCGGTGAGCATCTTGCCGTTGAGCAGAACGGTTTCGCCCGGCTTCCAGCTCTGCACGTCTTCCGGCGTCAGCGTGTCGAGGTTGACGCGGCGCGCCGACGGACCGGCTTCCCAGACGATCTCGGGGTAAGCGTCCAGCGGTGGCGCCTCCAGCGAAGCCGGGCCGGAGCCGTCGAGCACGAAGTGGGCGTGACGGGTGGCGGCGCAGTTGGGGATCATGCACACAGGCAGCGATGCGGCGTGGGTCGGGTAATCCATGATCTTGACGTCGAGCACGGTGGTCAGACCGCCAAGGCCCTGGGCGCCGATGCCCAGTTGGTTGACCTTCTCGAACAGCTCCAGACGCATTTCTTCCAGACGGTTCGACGGGCCGCGTGCCTTGAGCTCGTGGATGTCGATGGACTCCATCAAAACTTCCTTGGCCATGACCGCAGCTTTCTCGGCAGTGCCGCCGATGCCGATACCGAGCATGCCGGGTGGGCACCAGCCAGCGCCCATGGTCGGCACGGTTTTGAGCACCCAGTCGACGATCGAATCGGACGGGTTGAGCATCGCCATTTTCGATTTGTTTTCCGAACCGCCGCCCTTGGCCGCCACGTCCACTTCCACGGTGTTGCCCGGGACGATGGAGTAGTGAATGACCGCCGGGGTGTTGTCCTTGGTGTTTTTACGAGCGCCGGCCGGATCGGCGAGGATCGAGGCGCGCAGGACGTTTTCCGGCAGATTGTAGGCGCGACGCACGCCTTCGTTGATCATGTCGTCCAGGCCCATGGTCGCGCCATCCCAGCGCACGTCCATGCCGACGCGGACGAACACGGTGACAATACCGGTGTCCTGGCAGATCGGCCGATGGCCGGTGGCGCACATGCGCGAGTTGATCAGAATCTGAGCCATGGAATCCCGTGCGGCAGGGGATTCTTCACGCAGGTAGGCCTCGTGCATGGCCTGAATGAAATCGACGGGGTGGTAATAGGAGATGAACTGCAGCGCGTCGGCGACGCTCTGGATCAGGTCATCCTGCTTGATCACGGTCATGGGCGTTCTCCTCTCTCAGGCGGGAACTTTGAATAGGGCTGTTCGCGCAGGGTGTGCTGGACACTCGCGCGAACGGCCTTTGGCCCGGCTGCCCATCAGGCGCCGTGGCAGGAAAAGGCGCGGCAGTATAGCGCCTGACTGCCGGCGCGACACCCTGCCGCAGGGTAAACATTGGTATTAGCAGCAGGGGGGCGCTGAATGGCAAGGTGCCGGCGCTGCTTCAGCCACTGCAGCGCTGCGGCGCCGGCGAGTCAAGCGGGAGAGTAGGTCCGCGGCGTGGCGAATCCGTAATTCGGGCCTAAGTGAAAACCCTGATCTCTTCCGCCTTTCAACCGTTTGAGGGGCAGGGTCGTCACGATGCCGGTACGGGTTTGGTGGTACCCAAACGATCCAATATGGCTGGGACCGCCAACGTAAATGACCTCGTCGTAGCCGATGACCGGCCTGCGCAGTACGTTGGCGATTTCCTGTGCGGCGCCGCTGGATCCACCCTCGCACGCCAACAACACAAGTGGCCGGTGAGCCTCGTATTCGGCCAGACGGGGCGCGATTTCCCGTTTTGCGACATTGGCAGCCGGCTCGAAGATCCCCTTGGCGTTCATCAGGTAGCCTTCTGGCGTGCCGTGTGTTTCAAAGCCCTTTAAATCACTCTCTCCCCAGAGTGCTTTATGAAACGTCACATCATGTTCGCCGCGGGTTTTTTCAAAGAGTACATCAGCGCTGGACTCTCGACGCACTGGCACCGAAGGGCTGCCGGGTTTGCGCCCTCCGATCCTGGCGACCGATCCGGCGAGGCCGCTCAGCGCGCCAGCCGCCAGCCCTGTCCCAAACGAAACCCAGCCCAACACGTTGCCGACGCTCTCATCCGCGCCGGTGGCCTGGCTTATCAGCCCTGCAACCCCTGTGGCGACGGACGCGACGTCCAGGGCGCCCGCGCCGATGATCATCGCTGCACTCGGCGTCAGGGCGGCCCACCCGGCATAACCGAATGAGGCGATGACCGTGGACGCCGCTCCAAAGCTGGCGACCGCTGCAGCGATACCAATCGCCAGACCTGCCCCTGCCAAGAGGTAATTCACCCAGCTGTGGCCATCAGGGTCGATCCGATTCACCGGATCCCCTGCACAATAAGCGTAAGGGTTGATTCCGCCCTTGCCGAAAGGGCTCTCACTGTCTGGACTCAGAAAGCACATCAGTACCGGATCGTATGGACGATAGTCCCCCAGAATCTGTATGCCGGTCAGCGGTTCGTGGCGCTGGCCTGCGTAGCCGAATGGCACCGCTTGCGTATTTCGGGACTCCATACCGTAAGCGCTGTAGCGGTGTGTTCGCACGGTGCTACGGGACTCCAGGCGCACACTTCCCTGTCCATCTGCTCCCAGCAGCGTGGTTTCGTGGAGGGCCGCAGTGACTTTACTGACGGCAAACAGGCCCGTTTCACCGGAGTTGAATTGCAGGCTGACGTCGCCCGTCATTTCGTGGGTCAGTTCTTCGCCGCTGTAAAAGCTGCGGCTCAGCGTGCCGTCGACCGTGCGATCGACCAGACGGCCGTGAGCCGTGTAGCCGTACTGGCAGGATCGGCCATCCTGGTGGATTTCAATCAGGCGATCCTGGGCGTTCCAGACCATGCGACGTCCCAGGTTGTCACTGACGACGCGCCCGCAGTCGTCATAGTTGAGCTTCACTTCCCTGGGCCATGACGGGTGGGTGTGGGTGATCAGCGCCAGTTGAACCGGGTTGTGGGTGGCGTAAGTGAAGCGGGCCTCATCGACGCTGGTGTCGGCATAGGTGGTCACCACCTTTTCATGACCGTTGAGCGAATTGTAAGTGAAGGCCTGGCTGACGATGGGATTGCCGAAAGGGTCTTCCGGGGCGCCGTCGGCGTCTGCGGCAAAGCCGACCAGGCGGCCCCTGATGTCGTACTCGAAGGTTTCCTTAAGGGTCCGGGAGTCTTCGGTCCAGGTGCGCGAGGTGATCTGGTCCAGCGCCGAATAGCTCAATGTCTGAGTGGAGGTGTGCGACTGGCCGTCGGGCGTCACGGCGGTGAAGGTACGCGTGTGCTCGCGTCCCAGACTGTCGTACGTCAGTGCGGTGGTCAGTTTTCCCGCGTCGAGCTGATCCTTGACGGAGATTTCAGCGAGGCGGGAAAGGGCGTCGTAGCGATAGCGGGTAACGAGATGACCGACCCGTGTTTCCGAAACCCGGCCATGGCTGTCGAAACTGCGCCGATGTGCCGTGCCCATCGCGTCATCGAAGCCTTGAAGCAAACCGTTCAGCGAATAATGCCAGCGGGTCCCATGACGGGCATCTCCAACGGTCCACGTGTCCCGATCGGGCTGCCCGGACGGGGTAAAACCGAAGGACTCGGAACCCAGCGCACCGCTTGCCGAGGCGGGCATGCCCAAAGGGTGATAGGCGATGGTCTGCGCTGGCTGGTCGTGAGGGGTGACACTGAGCAAACGGTTGTTCAATTCCGGCTCGTAGGTGAATTCGACGCGCTTGCCGTCAGCCAGGGTGTTGGCCGTCGGCGGAAGTTGTCCTTTCCCGTAATGAAAGCGCGTGAGACAGCCCGCTGCTTCCACCGAAAGCTGACGACCCAGGCCGTCGAAGGTCTGACGACCAATGATGAGAGTAGCGGTCATGGTTCCAATCCCTCGAGATAATGACAGACAAGCCTGTCCACGATTCAAACTGCGACTACTGTGCCGTCAGGGTGATAAATATTGGATTTCGCCGCCTTGTAAGTGGTCTTCAATGCTTTGAAAGGGTTGCCCGTCGCACGCATCCGCTCCAGGTAGGAGGTGGCTTGGGTGGGTATATTTGCCGCGTTCGGGTTCAATTGGAGATTGGCGAAGCCTTTGACGAACACCTTCCCAGTGAATCCTTGAACGGGGCGACCCAGCTCCCTGGCAATCTCCAGCGCAGCACCGTTCTTCCCGCCCCAGCACGACAGCAACACGAAGGTGTCATCAGCCCCAGTGCCAAGCGCTTGGAGTCGGGGGGCTATGACATCTCTTGCGACGTCGGCTGCTCGCATTGTTTTACCGTCAGGCCCCATCAGCAGCGCACGTTTCAGATCTCCGTGCGTCAGGAGGGCGGCACGGTTGCTGCCCAGATAGGTATCGATGAAACCGACGTCCACTCCTCTGGATGTGTGTTGCGCAAGCAACTCTCCACTGCCAAGACGACCAGGTTTGGGTAAGGTCCAGCCCTGCTTGATGTCCATTGCCTTGAGCCTGCTCCCTGCATTTTTCAGCGTAAACAGTTTCAGGCCGATTCCTGCCCCGGCAATGCTGGCGACCATGGAAACGCCGCCTAAAATGCCGGATGCGGCGCCGTCAGCGCCGGTCGCTTCCAGGGCCAGGCTGGCAACGCCCGTCGCCATGCCGACGATGTCCAGCGCCACACCGACAAGTCCCGCTATTTGCCCGGTCGTCAGCAGGGCTGCCCCGGAACTGATCAACGCACCTGCCACGGGCAAGGCAGCGATTACCGCGGGAATCATCACGACAAGCCCCAATGCCAGCCCGGCGCCGGCAATGGCGTAGTTCACCCAGCTATGGCCGTCAGGGTCCACACGATTGACCGGATCCCCGCCACACCATGCGTATGGATTGATGCCGCCCGGCCCGAACGGACTGTCGGTGTCAGGTGCGAGAAAGCACATCAGTATCGGGTCATAAGGTCGATTGCCGCCCGGAATGCAAAGGCCAGACAAGGGTTCGAGCTGCTCGCCCGTATAGCCGAATGCAAGGTCGCCAACGTCTGATGCCTGGGCGCCGTGGGCGGTGTAGCGCCGTGTGCGCACTGTGCTGCCGGCCTCAATGCGCAGGCTGCCTTGTGCGTCGGTGCCAAGCAGGAGGGTCTGGCGGATGCCTCCTGTCACTTTGTTCACGGCAAACAACGCGCTCAGGTCGGAGATCAGTTCGATGCTGTCTTTGCCGCAACATTGATGGGTGAGTTGATCGGCGCTGTAGAAATCCCGGGTCAGGACGCCGTCCACTTCACGGTCAGTGAGTTGCCCGCTGGGGTCGTAGCGGTACTTGCAGGTGCCTGATGGTGATCGGACTTCAGTCAGTCGTCCCTGGGCGTTCCAGTGCAGGTGGCGGCCAAGGCTGTCGTTGATCACGCGACCACATGCGTCATAACCCAGCGTGACCTCTGCTGGCCAGGCCGGATGGGTGTGGGTGACTTTAACCGGACGGGTAGGGTCGTCGACGGCATAGGTGAAACGGGCTTCGTCGCAGCTCCCGTCAGCGTAGGTGCTCACCACCTTCTCATGGCCGTTATAGGCATTGAAGGTGAACACCTGCTCGACGATGAGGTTGCCGTAGGGATCTGGTGCCGCCGCGTGCTCATCCGCGAGGTAACGCACCAGTCTGTCGCGCACATCGTATTCGAAGCGCTCCTCGCTGCACGCTGCGCCTTCGGCCCAGGTTCGAGAAGCAATCTGGTCCAGTCCTGTGTAAGCAAGGGTCTGGGTGATCGTTCGAACGTCGGTTTTTTCCTCCTCGCCCGTTTGCGTGATCGTGAAGGTGCGCGTGTGCTCACGTCCAACGGCGTCGTAGGTAATCGCGGTGGTCAGGACTCTGCCGCTTTCCGGGACACTCACACTGACGGTCGCCGGTCGAGACAGGGCGTCATAGGTATAGGTGGTGTCCACCTCGCCAACGCGGGTAGCGCTCACTCGACCAGACGAATCGAACTGGCGCCGATGAGCAATACCCTTGGCATCGTGAAAGCCTTGCAGCAGGCCGCTGAACGAGTAGCGCCATGCGGTGGTGTGGGTCTGCCCGTCGACAGTCCAGCCGTCTTTGGTCGCCTGGCCTCCCGGGCTGAATGCAAAGGCCTGGCTGCCCAGTTCACCGGCGATCGTCGAAGGGTGCCCGAATTGTGCATGCCGGGTTATTTCCGTCGGGGCCTCTCCATCGGCTTCGACCTTGAGCAATTGATTGTTAAGGTCCTTCTCATAAGTGAATCGGACCTCCTTGCCGTCGGCGAGCCTGGTCGAGGAGGGCGGTAGCTGCCCAACGCGGTATTGAAAGCGGGAGGTATGGCCTCCGACACTGACTGACAGCTGACGACCCAGGCCGTCGAAGGTCTGACGACCGATTATCGTGGAGTTGTTCATGTTTTCGATCCTTCGAAATGTCCCATCCATTGGGTAACCTGCGATTTGCTGCAGGCTTCCCGTCCATGACTGCGGGGGCTCGGACGCCGTGCTCAAGGCGCCCGGGTGACGAGGGGCGCGGTGACGGCGACGGTTTCGGGGTGGTTGTCATCGCTGTGAGCGGCGAAGGTCCAGTTCACGACCGTGTCGTCAGCCAGCCGCTGCTCGACGATGCGCCCGTATGCGTCCAGCTCGACGCACGTCACGCGATCTGCCTCGCCAGGTACCCGGAGGGTTGTTCGGGTAATACGGTCCAGTCCGTCCCGCTGCCATTCCCTGGTCCGAATCAACACACCGTCGGCGTCGTGCAGCTGTTCCTTGATCGCGCTGCCAGCCGCATTGTGCTGCGTGAGCGTACTTGGCCCCTTGAGTGAGCCATTCTGTTGCCAGCTGTTGGCAGTGAGGCTCACCGGATTGTGCTCGGTATGACTTTCGACACCATCGGGGGTAATGCTCAGGCTTGCCTGGCCCCAGTCATCGTAGTGCGTCCGGGTCGTCAGTCCGAGTGCGGTCACGGTCGCCGGATCCTCGGGATCGCGCAGCCAGTCCTGTTGCGTTTCGCTGACCGTGCGGCCTTCGGCGTCGAACACACAGCAGGCAATCTCGCGGAATACATCAGGGGCGTGGTCGATGTCTTCGAGCTCAACGCGGACAGTGCGGCCCTCGCCATCGAGCCATTGGCGGCGACGCTGACCCGTCGAATGACGATGCTCGATCATCACCGGATTCTCGTTCCCGGTCCTGCAATCGTGTGCTTTCTGATCGTTCACATGGTAGGTGGAAGTGCGCCGGGCTTCGTAGCGGCTGTCATCGGCGGTCACCGCAAGCGTCACGCGACCGAGCGCATCGTAGACGTAACGCGAGACGACGCCAGCCTGATTCCGTTCCCGTGTAAGCCTTCCCGTAAGGAGCGATCGGGCGCCGCTTTGAGTCGCGCGCGCAAGCTCGGTGTTCTCGAAACCCGTGAGGGTGGTGTGCGTACTCAGCTCGTCCTCGCTCAGCTCATAGCGGAAGCTCGTGGTGGTGGCTTTGCCATTGAGTGTCGTGACTTTGCTGTCGAGGCGCCCATAGTGCGGTCCCGGTTCAGTCACGTAGGTCTGAGTGGTGGTTTCCAGCAGGCGACCATGGCTCTCTTCCCGAACGGTCTCGCTGTTCACCACGACAAACGCGGGTCCGCCTTCAAGCTTTGAGGCCAGCGCTTCGTAGGTGTAGGTGGTGGAGATGACGGGCGCGCCGCCGTAAGTGCCGTCATCGAGGCGCGCAGGTTTGATGGTCTTCTTCCTCAGATGCCGAACCATGCCCAGTGCGTTGGGCGGACAACCGGTGCCATCGGCCGAAGCGGGGGTACCTTCGGCAGGGTAATACTCGCTGTGCTCTTCTACACCGGCGGGCGATCGGGTGAATATGAGGTTGCCCGACACGTCGTAGCGATAGTCGGTTTGCTCGCTGCGTTGCAGACCTGCGCGACTAGGGTCGATGTAGGTGACGGTCTGCTGATGCGGCAGCTGGTACCACGCGGGCTGGCCGTCCCAGTCGGCCTCGGGGTCAAGGCCGAAAGTGGTTTCGATGCGGCTCTCGGCGCTGCCCCGGCGTGTTACTTCGCGGGTCATTAAGTGGAAGCGGTTCCACGTCCGGGTGAGGGTCGCAAGTGTGTCACCGTTGGGGTCGGCCAGGGTTTCAACCACTTCGTACTCGTAACCCTGGTCGACCTGATAGAGGTTGTCGCGGCCTTGCTGCCAGTCGAATGCCTGTTCGCTGCCGAATCCCAGGAAGTTATGGGCGCCGGACCATTCGTAGGAGCGGGTGAGCGCGGTAGCGTCCGTTCCCGCTGAATGAGTCCACTCCAGAACCCGTGGCAATACCTCGAAGGGTGCACCGGGCGGCAGACGATGGCCTTCTTCGCCGGTGGCCCAGATCACTGAATCGGTCGCGCCCAACGGGCTGGAAAGGCGGATTGGCAGCAGAAGGTGGTTCTGGGTGTCGAGGGCATGATGGTCGTAGGCGATGGAGAAGGGCGTCTCGATTCCAGGCAGGTAGATGTCACTCAGTTTGTCGTTGGCCAGTTGCAGACGCACCGTCTCGTCCTCGCGTCCCGGTACCGAGAGTACGACTTCGGCGCCGTCGGCCTTCACCTCGAGCAGAACCCGGGTCTCATCGCGGATCGTTTCAAGGATGAAGTCGTCATTGCCATGAGGCGCCCATTCGACGAATACGCGATTGCCCTCCGGGCTGCGCAGCTCGGTAGTCAGGTAGCGCGCGCTGTCGTGCTGTCGGGTGAGTATTTCGGTCTGACCGTTTTTCTGATCCACGCGGAACATATCTTCATGCTCGCACGTCACCACCATGGATTTGAGTTTGGCGTCGAACAGCTTTAGCTCAGTGCCCGGCGTGAAAGTGGTGTCGTCCAGGTCGACGGCGAACTGTTCACCCGTCGACAGGCGCAACGACGGCGCATCCTGATGCAGATCGAGTTCGCTCAAGTCCAGCGACCAGCCCAGTCCGAACCCTTTGTTGCGAGTTGAGCCGAGTACACCGAACGTGAGGGTGGGCGTGAGAGCGGGGCCGGCCAGATTGTTGGCCGGCAATAGAGGCAGTTTGATAGCGACAGTGAATTGTCCGGTGCGGGCATCGACGCCGGTCTTTATACAGTCCATGAAGTTGCTGGCTTGGGTATGAATGCTGGACATGCGAATTCTCTTTAGTGGTAGGCCAATGAGTAGAACGCGCGTCATACGGGGGCCATATGACACGCGCGCGCAAGTTCGACTTACATGTCATGCATGATGAAATCTATCTCGTTGCCCGAATTCTTTTGGGTCATTTCAATGCCGTGCCAATTACCATATTGGTCAAACACTATCCAGCGCTTAGGACCGTACGCCGGGGCGTCGGGCGCCAAACCGGCAGGACCGATCAGCTCCATGCGTAAAAAGCTCATCGCCCCGGGACGACTGTTTATTGCGACGGAAACATTTTGATAGCTGAAGTCTCGTGCAGCTCCAGGTTTGAATCCATAGTGAAACTGGGTTTCGTTGTAGTGGATGCCGGAGAGTGAAAAAAGCGGGTCGGCGCTTTTCCAGTCTTCGTAATAGTAAGTGCTCTGGTCGCCATCCAGCGGAACGGCGTGGACAACCCGCAACGTCCGCTCGGCAAACTGCAAGTAATAGACGTCGATGTCTACGGCGGTCTTCTCGTTGTCGGTGGAGCCTTCGAAAGCATGAACTCGCTCCAGCGTAAAGTCGGTGCGTCTGCGGCGCGGGGAGCTGACGGTCTCCAGTTCTACATGCGAGTTGAAACGTGACGTGCTGGTAGCGTACTGAACCCCCTCTTCTTTCATGATTGCTGCATAAATCTTGTAACGTTCGCCACCATGGGCCAGTGTGGAGATATAGAAATCCCGACTCCGCGCTGCGGATTCAAGCAGATTGTGAGGCGCAAAACCCGACGCGGCGTAGTATTCAAACTGTGTATTCTTTTTGAGCGATACCCTGAAAAAATCTTCCGGCTCGGCGTTATTGTTATTCGCCCATTCTGAACGCCCGGCATCTTGGCCGAAGCCACCGCCCAGATCGCGATAGTCGCTGCCGTCCTTTATCAGGAAGATCCAGATGCTATCCATCTGTTGATTGGTAATTTCCTGGCCTTTGATCGGTGTCAGGCTGACCGTGACTTTGACTTGCTGATTGCCATTGTTGTAAAGCTTGTTTGAGTTGGACGTGACGTCAATCTTGAATTTGCTCAGCCATTTGGCGTCATCTTTGAATTCGATTCGCATGGGTAACCTTCCGTGGTTGTTGAGTGCGGGCTGAGGTTACGCGTTTGAGCCGTCCGAATTGGCATAAATATATATTGGGTGCGTCACGAGGTTTAACGTGATGTTTCATGGGAAAGCCGCGTCCGAATCGGACACTGTCCCGCCGAGCGGTACCAGATCCCTTACACTCAAATGGCAGTATCTTCGCGTCGGACGACGGGCGCGTTGGCGAAACGCGCCGTTTCCTCTACATTGGCACTCTTCCCGGATGATCGAAGCGTTCGCTGAACATCTTCGGCCAGCGGCGCGAAGCAGGCCCCTGTGGCCGGACAGGACGAAACCCTACACGATGACCACCCAGCCTCTTTTAGACGGATCTATCCAGCGCTTGCGGCTAAAGCGTTTTGGCCTGGCAACCGGCACCTACGTGTTACTGATCGTGCTCGTCATGGTTGCGTATTGCACCGGCTACTACCACGCGACTTTTTTTGGCGTCTGGCTCGCCAGCGTCTCTGTTCTTCTGATGCAGGGCGCGCTGAGCCTGGTCTTCTTCGGCGGCTACAACCAGCGTTTCAAGGATCCCAGCCTGACCGAGTTTCAAGTGCTCATGGGGCTCGGCTGGCAGACGTTCGTGCTCGCCCATATGGATTCGGCCAGAGGCACCTTTCTGGTGTTCTATGTGCTGGTGTTGCTGTTCGGTCTCTTTCACTTGAGGCCCAAAGTCTTCCTTCGCTGCTCAGTGCTCGCCTTGCTGGGCTTCATAGGGCTGAACCTGTGGGATGCCGCGCACGGCCAACTCGACGATCCGGGCCTCGCCGCGCTGCAGACCTGCGCGCTGTTCATCATCTTTTCCTGGCTGTGCCTGTTCGCACGCTTTGTCCAGAACTCGCGCAACCGCATGCACCAGCGTCGAATCACTCTGCAGGCGCATCAGGAAACCTTGCGCGGCATGATGTTGCAGCTCGAAGAGCTGGCGTCCACCGACGAACTCACCAACCTCTACAACCGCCGCCACTTCCTGCGCATCGCGACCCGCGAACTCGAACTTATGAACGGTAACTACACCGCAGGCCTGGCGCTGATTGACCTTGACCACTTCAAGCGGGTCAACGATCTTCATGGTCATGCCGCAGGCGACAGGGTGCTGCAGGTCTTCGGCAAAACCGCCGCTCAGTGCCTGCGGGCCGATGACATTCTGGCCCGCTACGGCGGTGAAGAGTTCGTGTTGCTGATTCCGCGCTGTACCCGCGCTCAACTGGTCGACTGCTGCGAGCGCATCCGCCTGGCCTTTACCCACGTCACGCTGCCGGAATTTCCAGAGCTGGATCTGAGCTTGTCGATCGGCATGGTCATCATTGAGCGCGGTGACCGCATGGACCGGGCTTTACAGCGTGCCGATCAGTCGCTGTATCGCGCCAAGCACCAAGGCCGCAACCGCTGCCACGGCGCCTGGGATTACGCCGATGCCTGAGTTGCGTGTCGGCGACCGGAGATGGTCGGTCACACCCGGGACCAATTTGCTCGACGCCTTGAACGACGCCGGGATGTCCGTCCCCTACAGCTGCCGTGCCGGCAGTTGCCATGCCTGCATGGTGCGCTGCGTCATTGGTGAGCCGCTGGATGCAGCACCTGAGGCGCTTGACTCGGCGAGGCGCGGCCAGGGCTGGCGGCTGTCGTGCCAGTGTCAGGTAGCCGGCGATCTGGCGGTGGAAGTCTTCGACCCGCTGCGCGATGGCCTGCCAGCAACCGTCGTCGGTGCTGACTGGCTGAGTCCGTCGGTGCTGCGCTTGCGACTGAACCCTGAACGCCCGTTGCGCTATCGCGTCGGCCAGCATCTGTTGCTGTGGACCGAGAATGGCGTAGCGCGGCCTTACTCGTTGGCGAGCGTGCCAGGGGACGATCCCTTTTTGGAGTTTCATATCGATTGCCTGCGTTCCGGCGCTTTCGCTGATGTGGCGCGCACACTGAAAAACGGTGATCCGATCCGCCTCGGCGAACTGCAGGGCGGCGCGCTGCGTTACGACCCCGACTGGCAGGACCGGCCATTATTGCTGCTGGCGGCGGGTACCGGATTAGCGCCGTTGTGGGGAGTGCTGCGCGAAGCGTTGCGGCAGGATCATCAGGGCGACATCCGCGTGCTGCATCTGGCGCGCGATGCGCAGGAGCATTATCTGACGGGCCCATTGAGCGAGCTGGCGGCCCGGCACTCAAATCTTTCCGTGGAGTCGATCGAAGGGTCGGGCTTTGCGGCTGTACTGGGCGAATTGCGCGTGACATCCCGCCAGACCATCGCGCTGGTGTGCGGATCACCCACCAGCGTCGAGGCGTTTTCGAAGCGGCTGTTTATCACGGGGTTGCCCCGTGGTCAGGTGCTCTCTGACGAGTTTGTCGAGAGAGGCTGAAGTCCGCCAACCCTTTGCCGGCTCCTCACACCATTCGCTCAGGCGAGAATACGCGTGACGAAGCTGCCGCCGGCTACCAGAATCCTTTCATCGACGGCTTTTACGTCATACGGAGTTGAAGACTCGGGTATGCCGGGGTAGTCGAGGCGTACCCAGCCTGAATCGGTCCCGAACGCGCGATCGAGAGAGCCATCCGTGTTGTAGCGCGCGACAATGAGGTAGCGGGGGTTAGACGTATGTCCCGCTGCGACGAGTTTGTCTCCGTCGTACGCTGCACTGAGCCACTGGAACAGATCGGGGACTGGCTCGGGGTTAAACGACGCATCAATTCTACCGTCCTTATCAAGACCAATAAGCGCTGCATTGTCACCAGCACCCCGACCGCAAATGATCAGGTTCCCCTCGGTCGTTTCAATGCAGCCGTTCACACGAAAACCGGCATAGTTCTGCAGTGGAAGTTCTACGAAACCGCTTCCGCCATTTCCAAACCCAACATCCAGTGCCCCCGTATCGGTGTACCTGACCAAAAACGGATGGAAGTCGCCGGATTCACTTCTATGCTCGCCGACGGCCAAGACCTTTCCCGACGCCAAGACTAATAACGCACCCAGTGAGCTGGACCCCAGCGCCTCAGGGTAATGCACGTAGCCCACCTCATTGAAAGAAGTGTCAAGTTGGCCGGTGTCATCAATCCGGTAAATAACCGTTCTTTTCTCGACGGAGTACCACCAACCGACGATGAGCTTGCCAGAGGGTGTTAATCCGGTTCGCATGGGTGACGGGCGTGAATAAAGTTGGCCTTCAACATCCGGCAGAGGCTCGTTATCCGGAAGTCGGTCATTGCTCAGGGCGTCAGGATAAGAGAGCTGCAAGATGCCGCCTTGTCCATAGTCCGGGTCCAGAATGCCGTCTCGTGAGTATCGGGTTGCACAGGGAATAATCGAGCCACTTAGGGTCGTGGTGGTCACCACAATTAACGTCTTGTCCTGTTCGACCTCGAATGCGCCGATTGCCACCGATCTCTGTTGCGCCATGACCTGATCCTGAATAACGCCGTTTTTGCCGAAGCTGGCGTCAACGGTGCCATTGTTCAACAACCGCGTTACAAGAAACTTCCCTTCCTCAGTACTTGAAGAGCCCGCAGCCAACGGCCTAGTCCCAGGCGCCCAAGTCAAATTGCCTGCATATCCCATGGAAGCCGGTAAGTTGGCCAGTCCATCGGTACCGAAGTCCGGATCCGGCCCACCACTGACAAATGCGTCCTTGTTCATTTGATCTCCCCTTCCGATGGCGTTTTGCAAACTTGACTGTAGGCCTGTGCCTGTGCCGAATCTACTGGCATAAATGACAGTCGAAAGCGCCTGTCTGAACTGACTCTTGCTCAGACAGACTATGATGGTCGGCCTGCTTATACCCCACGGCAGTCAGGTAAGTGACAGAGGCAATAAAAAGCCCCGCACTCTCACGAGGCGGGGCTTTTTGGTGTTGCGGTGCCGCTTAAACCATTGGGTCGCCGACGTGCAGGATCTTCATGCCGTTGGTGCCGCCGATGGTGTGGTAGCTGTCGCCCTTTGTCAGGATGACCCAGTCGCCTTGCTCAACCAGACCGCGCTTGACCAGTTCGTCCACAGCCGACTGGCTGACCTGACCTGGCGGCAATGCCGCCGGGTCGAACGGAATGGTGTAAACGCCACGGAACATCGCCGCGCGCGCCTGGGTGCCGCGGTGCGGGGAGAACGCGTAGATCGGTACCGAGGAACGAATCCGCGACATGATCAGCGGGGTGTAGCCGCTTTCGGTCAGCGCGATGATCGCTTTCACGCCAGGGAAGTGGTTGGCGGTGTACATGGCGGCCAGCGCGATGCTTTCGTCACAACGGGTGAAGGAGTGACCGACGCGGTGGCTGGAGGTCTTGCCGGTCGGATGACGTTCAGCGCCGACGCAGATGCGCGCCATTGCCTCAACGGCTTCAACAGGATAAGAGCCAGCGGCACTTTCAGCGGACAGCATCACGGCGTCGGTGTAGTCGAGCACGGCGTTGGCCACGTCGGACACTTCAGCGCGGGTTGGCATCGGGCTGGAAATCATCGATTCCATCATCTGCGTAGCAACGATCACCGCCTTGTTATGGCGACGTGCGTGCAGAATGATTTTCTTCTGGACGCCCACCAGCTCGGCGTCGCCGATTTCCACGCCCAGGTCGCCACGGGCAACCATGACCGCGTCACTGGCGCGGATCAGCGCATCGAGGGTGTCGTCGTCGGCAACGGCTTCGGCGCGTTCGATCTTCGCCACCAGCCAGGCCGTGCCGCCGGACTCGTCACGCAGCTTGCGCGCGTATTCCATGTCGGCCGCATCACGCGGGAAGGAAACGGCCAGGTAATCCAGGTCCATTTCTGCAGCGAGCTTGATGTCCTGCTTGTCTTTCTCGGTCAGCGCCGGAGCTGTGAGGCCGCCGCCGCGACGGTTGATGCCTTTGTGATCCGACAGCGGGCCGCCGATGGTCACGGTGCAATGCAGTGCATCGGCGGTTTGCGTGTCGACGCGCATGACCACGCGCCCATCGTCCAGCAGCAGCTCATCACCGACGCCGCAGTCCTTGACCAGGTCGGGGTAGTCGATACCGACGATGTCCTGGTTGCCGTCGGTCAGAGGATGGCTGGTGGAAAAGATGAACTTGTCACCTACCTTCAGCTCGATCTTCTTGTTGACGAATTTGGCGATGCGGATTTTCGGGCCTTGAAGGTCACCCAGCAACGCGACGAACCGACCGTTCTTGGCGGCGATGTCGCGGATCAGCTTCGCGCGAGCTTTGTGCTCGTCGGGCGTGCCGTGGGAGAAGTTCAGGCGGGCGACGTCCAGGCCAGCGAGAATCAGCTTCTCGATGACTTCTGGCGAATTACTGGCAGGGCCCAGTGTGGCTACGATTTTGGTGCGGCGAACGGTCATGCACAAACTCCTTAAATGAAGCGCAGCGAGAGGCTACTACTGTATTGCTCTGTAGTCATTGTTCCTTTGCACTACCTGCCCCCCTGATCGCTGGGCAATCGGCAGGTCGGCGGCAGTTGAATCGGACTTGAAGAAATCCAGGAATACGCCGATACAAGGGCTGAGCACAGGAGACTCTCATGCGAATCGTGATGATATTAGTGGCGCTGCTTGCCTTGGGTGGCTGCACCCGTTGGGCAATGAACAGCCATTTGAACAATGCCAACCGCGCCTACGCCCAGGGCGACTGTGACGCGGTGATGTACAACTTGTCGAAAGTCGATCGGGAAAGCCGTTCGCGTCGCTACGTACAGCCTGAAGTGTCGATGTTGCGTGGCCAGTGCCTGGAGCGCCAGAAGTTCTACATGGATGCGGTCCAGACCTACCAGTACATCATCACCCAGTTCCCCGAAAGCGAGTATGCATTCCGCGCCAAGGCCCGTCTGGACACGCTGCATCAGCTTGGCCATGACAACCTGGCTCCGCCCGCCACACCGCGAGCTGCTTCACGCTAGTTACACCCGAGTGGATACACGGTCACGTCTCCGGGTGGATATTGGGGAAAGCTGAGCTAGGCTACGATGGGTAGGGACCTAAGTGTTTTGACGAAGGCGGCAGCGCCACTGATCCGAAAGCGAGGCGAACAGGCGTGGATAAGCCTGATCGGTCGCGTGGATGAGTGACTTTTGCCAGTGCTGAATGAGTCAGATGTCGTCATGGGTTTTTCCAATGATGGATTCTGGCGTCACGGGTCTGGCAGTTCCGTGCGACCGAGTCCCAAAGCACTAGCGCGGCCATGCTCAATGGTCATCTCAGGGCGAGTGTCCGAATGCTTAATGAAAGACGAATAGAACGTCACCAACTGCCTTATTACCTGCAAGTGTTCAACCGGTACACCGATAAACCCCTGGGTTGCCTGGGTAACGTGTCCGAACAAGGCCTGATGCTGATCAGTGATCTGCCCATTCTGGTGGGGGCTGATTTTCAGCTGCGCCTGAAAGTGCCTGACGGCAAGAACGGCCTTTACCACATCGATATCGACGCCAGCTGCCTGTGGTGTCAGGAAGACGAAACACCGCGCGTGTTCGATTCCGGCTTCCGCCTGCAAGCGGCACCGGCGGAGTACTTCGTGCTCATTCAGGCCTTGCAGCGCTACTTTAGCTTCTACCCTCTGGAAGCCTCCGCCTGAAGGCAGGCGCCTACAGCGCGCCAGCCTTTTTCCAGCTCATGTATCGGCTCACCAACTCCGGCCCCAGCTCACTGGGGCGCACATCCAGCACCGGGATTCCATGGGCGGTCAAACGCTCATGCAGCCCGTTGCGTGCGTTGAGCAGGTCCACCGTCCCGCAGTAGTCCACGGCCTGTTGCCAGGTCTGCACGGGTGTTTGACGAAGATCGTCAAGCACAGCCTCGCGCAAACTGGCGATGAGCACGCGATGATGTCGACTCAGCTGTTTGACCGCTTCGAGTAATTGCTCGTCATCCTCGTCTCGCAGGTTGGTGATCAGCACCACCAATGCCCGGCGCTTCTGCCGCACGAGGATGTTTCGCATCGCCACCGCGTAATCGGCGGGACGCTGGGTTGCGTTGACGTTGTAGAGATGGTTCAACAGCACGTTCAGTTGGCTGGCGCCTTTGGCGGGTGGCAAATGCCGATCCTGTTCGCCCGCGAAGGTTGAAAGACCGACCGCGTCGCCCTGGCGCAAAGCCACATAGCTCAGCAGCAAGCAGGCATTCAACCCATGGTCGAAGTGCGTCAGGTCGCCGTCCTGGCTGCGCATGCGTCGGCCACAGTCAAGCATGAACAGGATTTGCTGGTCGCGCTCATCCTGATATTCCCGCGCAATGGGCGCGCGATGCCGGGCCGTGGCTTTCCAGTCGATCTGACGCAGGCTGTCGCCTTCACGAAATTCACGCAGTTGATGAAATTCCAGGCCCAGCCCCCGGCGTGGCTGCTGGCGAATGCCGATCTGCCTGAGCCAGTTCTCGACGCCCAGCAGTTGCCCGTTCTGCAACCGGGCGAAATCCGGGTAGACCCGGACGATGTCATGGTTGGGCACATAACGCCGGGATGCCCACAGGCGCAACGGGCTGCGCATGAGGATCTCGGTGCGTTCGAAGGTGAAATCCCCGCGACTGGCCGGGCGCAGCCGATAGGTCAGCTGGGCCGTGCGTTGCGGGCGCAGCACGAGGTCCTGGGGCAGATTTTCGGTTTCGTAGCGAGCGTCCGGCTCTGAGGGGCCATGATCAAATAGAGTCATGTGCAGCGCACGGGGTGAATCGTGTTCCAGCTCGACCCGCACCTCGCTCCAGCGTCCCATTCCCAGGCTGCCGGCCAGATGCCGCCTGGCGCGAGGGGAGGGCAGGCGCCATAGCCACACCGCATCCAGCCCGGCTGCGGCAATCATCATCCACAGCAGGGTCCAGAAAAGGCCATCCAGCCGCGCGACGGGCCCTCGCCCCAATGCCTGCAGAATGCCGAGCAGCACCGACACGCCGAGCAGAACGGCCAGCCACCAGAGCATTCGGGTCGACGGCTTGAGCAGTTGTTTCATCGACGGGGCGCCGCCACCTGATCGAGCAATTGCTTGAGCACGTGATCCACGGACAACCCTTCGATGTCCAGCTCCGGCGCAAGCCTCACGCGATGACGCAGCACCGCCAGCGCGCAGCCTTTGACATCGTCAGGGACGACGAACTCGCCGCCACGCAACAGCGCACGAGCCCGGGCTCCCCGGATCAGCGCGATGGACGCCCGCGGCCCTGCGCCGAGTGTCAGGCCCGGCCACGTACGAGTCGCGCGAGCAAGCCGCACGGCGTAGTCAAGCACCTGTTCATCCACCGGCAGATCGCTGGCGATGCGTTGCAGCGCCAGCACATCTTTCGCCTGCATCAAGGTGCGAAGGGGCTGGATGTCGAGCATGTCGGAGCGCGTCGAACGGGTGACCTGGCGGACCATTTCCAGCTCCTGCTCGGCATGGGGATAATCCATACGCACCTTGAGCATGAAGCGGTCCAGCTCGGCTTCGGGCAGCGGGTAAGTGCCTTCCTGCTCGATCGGGTTCTGTGTCGCGAGCACCATGAAGGGTTGCGGCACGGGCAGGGCTCGGCCCTCCAGTGTGACCTGACGTTCCTGCATCGCCTCAAGCAGCGCGGCCTGAGTCTTGGCCGGTGCGCGGTTGATCTCGTCCGCGAGCAGCAGATGGGTAAACAGTGGCCCCTTGCGCAGCTTGAACTGCTCGCTCTGCATGTCGTACACGGCATGGCCGGTGACATCGCTGGGCATCAGGTCGGGGGTGAACTGAATGCGCGCGAACTCGCCGCCGAAACACCGGGCCAGCGCCCGCACCAGCAGCGTCTTGCCCAGCCCGGGCACACCTTCGAGCAACACATGGCCACCGCCGATCAGTGCGGTCAGCACATCATCGATCACCGCGTCCTGGCCGATGACGGCTTTTTGCAGCTCGTGCCGCACCGCCTGCGCCAGATGAATCGCGCGCTGGCGCTGTTGCGCCTGATGGCTGCCCGAAGCGGTGGCCGGCTCGCTCTGCGTGTGCTCCACGGCGGTGGATTCAAGGGTGGGAAGATGTTGGGCCGCGTGGCCTGGCTCGCTCGGTTGATCGCTCATAAGGCATTCCTGATGGTTTGCAGGTACGCAACCTGACGGGTGAATTCGCTGCTGGACAGGCGCTGCTCCGGCCGCGGACGCAATGCCTGGCCGATGCTGCTGGTGGAGTGACGCGTCATGCGCGCCAGCGTTTGCCACTGGTCGGTGACGGCCAGGGTTTCAAAGCCGGGATGCCGTTGCCGGGCGCGGCGCAGAATGTCCTGCTGCAAGGCGCGCAGCGCGGCGTGCTGGCCTTCCCGGCGGAGCATGAAGTCGGCGCTCGCGCGCAGGTGTTCGTTGAGCTGACGGCGGCCGCGCGCCAGTATTGGGAGCATTGGGCCATGGCGCATGCCGGCATGCCACAGCGTTGCGATGAGGCACAGCGTCAGGGCGAGCAGGGCCTGGGGGAAGTATTTCCAGAGCAGGCCGAACAGGTTGTCATGCTCAGTGCGCAGCACCATCGTGACGGCGCTGTCCTGGCTCAGGTACCAGAGCAGCCAGGCATTATCGTATTCGCCGATGGCGTGGGTTTTCCAGAGATCCGCATCGGTGACGACGGTGATCAATCCGGCGCCGTACACCATTTGCAGCAGGTGCGTGGCGTCAGCGCTGTTGGCCCATGACTGTGCATGATCCTCGGGGTCATCCAGATGGAAGGCCGGGTCGAAACTCATGTAGGCGGGGTCGTTTTCGTTTTGCACGAACAGCCGCGTCAACTCCGGCCACGGCGTTTCGGGGCCTTGGGTGTCCGGCGTGCTTAGCGGGATGACCGGCTTGAGTTGTTCGCGCTGCCGTTCGCGGTCCTGCTCTTGCAGATCCAGCGTGAGGAATTGATGAATCTGCAACTGATCCAGCAACAGGTCGCCGCTGGTCCCCTTGGCCGGGTCCCACAACTGCTCGGCAACAAACAGAAGGCGCCCGCCTGACCGGGCCCAGGCCAGCAAGCGTTTGACCTCGGACGGCGTCATATTTTCGCGGAAATCCAGGAGCATGAGGGTTTGCGGCTGGTCCTGGATGTCAGGGAGAGCGGCGAGGGTTTCGACCGTTTTCACCTCAATGTTTCGTTGACGCAGGAACGTCTGAGCGGCGAGGTAAGGGTTGGCCAGAGCCTCGGGAGAAGGGCCCTGGTCGACGGTTTCCTGATAACGCTCGAGGCGCTTGAGCACGGGAACACTGGCGATGACGATGCTCAACAGCGTCAATGCGGTGACCAGCCCGATGATCCAGCGCCGGCTCATGCGCCTGCACCCTGCGCGAACAACTTCCGCCAGCCTGAACACAGCGTCTGTCGTGCCTGATCCGGCGGCAGCCGATGCCCGTAGGCGAGATTCTGCCAGTGGCGCGTCAGCTCATGGCTGAAGTCATCGAGGGGTGGCTGCTTGAGCTCGGCGATGCGCGCCAGTATCTGGCCTTCGGTGTCCGCGCTTTTCAGCGGGAGCTGGTAATCGGTCAACAGGCGGCTCAGCAGTGCGCGGTAAAGCAGGCTCAATGCCTCCCGCGGTGACTGCTGCCACAGCCTTTCCGCCGCATCGGCGACATCCGTCGGCAGGGTTTCAGCGCGGACCTGTAAGCCAAAGAGCTGGTGAGGGATGTCTTGGGGTGCAGTTGCCTTGGGTGGGCTTTTACCCACGAAGGTGGCGAACCAGGCCCGATAACGCCAGATCACCCACGCAACCGTGATGCCAAGCAGCGTCCATAGCAGCGCCCCGAAAACAGCCGACAGGGTTTTGCCCGTATTAAGCAGGCCGACGACCAGCCGCGCCAGCCAGTTCGGTGTCTTGGCTGGCTCGGCATCGTGCTTGGGCTGAGCGATGCGCCACCCGGACACCGGCTTGGGGTTCTTGAATGGCGGTTGTTCAAGCACAGCATGGATGGCGTTCTGTGACGCCTGGCTGGTCAGCGGTTGATTAAGCAGGCGAGGTGAATCGGGCGGTGCCACGTCTTCATCGGTCTGTGGGTTGTCCAGTGGTGGCAGCGGGCAGCTGTTGCCCGATTCGCTGGGAATTTCCTCCGGCATCGACTGAATTGACGCCGACGCTGCCATAACCGAAGAAGGCAGCAACGTCAGCGCGAAGAAACCGCCCAGTAGCAGCGCCAGTGCGCTCCCCAGAACACGCTGACGCAAGTTGCGGAATCCCAGTTCGATGTCCCACGCCTCCAATGCAGTTCGGCGGTTCAGATACAGCGCAAACCCGCACGACACATAGACCGGGCCCCAGACGATCAGGACCAACGCGTAAAACACGTTAGTCAAATGTTCCAGCCAGTTCCACTCGCCCTCGATGTCCAGCAGGCTGCGCCATGACCAGTCGGCTTCGATCTGCGGCGGAATCATGGCGTAGAACAGCACCATCAGGCCGATCCAGAAGGTCATTTCAAGCGTGCTGCCCAGCGCGGTCAGAAGACGCGCCGCCCGGGAATCCTTCTGGCCGAGCACGGCAATCCGCTGGGCACGCGGCAACCCGTCGAGCCCCTCGAGTTGCTGCACCGGCTGGTAGAAGCTGCGGCTGAGGCTCAGACGCCGCCAGGTCAGGCTCGCTATCAACTGCGGTTTGAGTGCGGACGGAAAACTTTTCAGCGCCTGCCTGAGCGAAGGTGCCGAGCCGAACAGCGCCTGGGACAGAATCAGCAGCGGCAACCGTTCGTAGGCTGGCTTCAGCCACCAGAACACGAGGACTGCCACCGACGGGTAATCCCACAGCAGCAGGGTCAGTAATGCGAAGACCGGCAAGGTGACGATGGCCCAACTGGTCATCAGCAAAGCGCGATGCCGCTGCGCCAGGAGAACGCCCAGGTCGATGGCCTCCCAGGACGTACGTGGGCGTATGACAACGCTGGCGTCAGTCAGGCGCATGGGGCGTGCGTCCGGCAAGGGTCAGGTAGGCGCCGACCAGCAACCATAAAGAAGCACCCACCAGATACTTGGCCGTCGCTGCCGGCCAGCTCATCGACGACCAGTACGCTTCAATGAACGCAGCGATGAGCAGAAACATCATGACCCCGCCAATCAGTCGCACGCTTATCTGGGCAGCGCGGCGAAGCGCTTCGCCCCGGCGCAGTCGACCGGGAGCCACCAGCGCCCATCCGAGTTTGAGCCCCGCCGCACCCGCCAGCATGATGCCGGTCAGCTCAAAGGCGCTGTGTCCGACCACGAACGGCCAGAAGGTTACGCCCATGCCCGCGTCGGTGAGATGGCCTGCAACCGCGCCAATCATCAGCCCGTTGAAGAACAGAAAAAACAGACTGCCGACGCCAAAGAGCAGGCCGCTGGCGAAGGTCTGGAAAGCAATGCCGACGTTGTGCATGACGTAGTAACCGAACATCAGCCAGTCAGTGCTCGATGCGCGCTCGGCCGTCTGCCCGATGCGCCGTGCGGCGGGCTCGTACATCGCGTGCATTTCAGCGACATCGGCCGGGCTGACGACGCTGTACACCAGGTCCGGATAGCCATAGACCAGCAGCGCCATGAGCGTGAGGCTGCCAAAAAACAGCAGGCCGGCGAGGGCGACCCATCGCCATTCGGCACGCACCAGCCGCGGAAAGTCCGCCAGCACAAAGCTCAGCAACTGCGCAGTGAACTGGCTTCGGTGGCGATACAGCTGCTGGTGGCCGCGCATTGCAAGCTGTTGCAGTTGCTCGACCAGATGACTGGCGTACCCACGGTCAATCGCCAGCGCAAGGTGCTGGCAGATCTGACGGTATTCGCGGCTGAAGCCTGCGCCGGATTCGCTTTTACGGCGGCTCCCTTCCAGCGCTTCAAGGCGCGTTGAAAAACGCTGCCAGCGTTCTGCATGACGTTGTTCGAACAGGCTCTGCTTCATGATGAACCCGCCAGGCTGCGGGCAATGCCATTCAATTGCTGGACCGGGTAGTGCGGATCTGGCGAGGTAGACAGCTGCAACGGCTGCGTGACGATGGCGGCAAGCTCCTGAGCCCTCGCCGGAGAAAGTGTTGCTTGTCGCTCGGCAAAGGCTTGTACGGCGCGCTGCTCCGCCAGCAAGAGGGGCAGCGGCGGATTTATCGCCGTGACCTCAGCCAGTGCCGGCCTTTGTGGGGGCAAGTCCCTATAGATGACCAGTGTGCCGGCCGCGAGATCACCCAGGCGTTTGAACAGCGGGTGCTGCAGACAGGTGAACGCGCCGACGCAGTAGCCGAAGGGCAGCATGTCGACAAAACGCAGCAGATTGCGCAGTACCGAGGCTGACCAGCCAATGGGCGTGCCGTCATCATGAATGACCCGCAGCCCCATGATCTGTTTCCCCGGCGTGCGTCCTTGGTGCAGCACCTCGAAGAGGACCATATAGCCCCAGGTCCCGAGAAACAGCGCGAGCATAAACAGTCCGGTGCCGAAGTCCCCCAGTGTTCCCAGCACAAAAAACAGCGCACCCAGCAATACGCCACGAATCATCAGGTCGATGCCGAACGCAATTGAGCGGGACAGTAAACCGGCGGGGCGCAGGATGAGGTCTATGCCCTCGGGGGTTTCCATGCGTACACGAGTGTCCAGCAGGGCAAGCGGTGCAGCAAATCCTGGCTCTGCATGGGAAAGGGACATAAGGAAAGGTACGCCGGTGAAAGAGGTTTGATGCTAGCCACGCCTGAGTGGGTAAGCAACAGGATGATTCTGGACAATGTGTGGGAAGGGTCCTGTTACAACTTGCTGCCCCTCGACTGCCGCCACTTTCGCACAAACTGTGTCGCAGTATCCCAGGCTGTGGGGTGTATTCGCTGAGGCCAGACGCGCAAAGGCATCTGATAAACTCGCCGGGTCTTTTGCTCAGGATCAGCCCGTGACTTCCAGCATCTTCTGGTACGACTACGAAACCACCGGGATCAATCCACGCAACGACCGGCCGCTGCAAGTGGCGGGCATTCGTACGGACGATCAGCTCAACGAGATTGGCGAACCGATCAACCTCTACTGCCAGCCCGGCGATGACATCCTGCCCCATCCGGCGGCATGTCTGGTGACAGGCATCACGCCAGACCGGCTCGCGGAAAAGGGGTTGTGCGAGGCGGATTTCATGACGCGCCTGTACGCGGAGATGTCTCGTCCCGGCACCTGCAGCGCGGGTTACAACACGTTGCGCTTCGACGACGAGATGACCCGCTACACTTTTTACCGAAACTTCTTCGACCCCTATGCCCGCGAATGGCAGGGCGGTAACAGCCGCTGGGATCTGATCGACGTGGTGCGCACCGCTTATGCGTTACGTCCGGAGGGCATTGTCTGGCCGGAAGAAGAGGGCCGGGTCACGCTGAAACTTGAGCGGCTGACGGCGGCCAATGGGATCGATCACGGCCATGCACACGACGCGCTGTCCGATGTCCGCGCAACCATAGCGCTGGCGCGTCTGGTCCGCGATAAACAACCCAAACTTTACGACTATCTTTTTGAATTGCGCTTCAAGCACAAGGTGCAGGATCAGATTCGGTTGATGCAGCCGCTTGTGCATATATCGGGTCGGTTCTCCGCGGCGCGAAGTTACGTAAGCGTCGTACTGCCGCTGGCCTGGCATCCGGTCAACCGTAACGCATTGATTGTCTGCGACCTGTTCCATGACCACAGTCCGTTGCTGGATGAAGACGGCGAGACCTTGCGCCAGCGTCTATATACCCGTCGCGAAGATCTGCTCGAAGGCCAGTTACCGGTCCCGCTCAAATTGCTGCATGTAAATAAATGCCCGGTCATTGCCCCGCTGAGCGTGCTTCGCGAGGAGGACCGTCAGCGTCTGCAACTGGACATGAGTGTTTATAAAACGCGCGTCGCCGCATTGAATGAAGGTCAGACGATCTGGCAGGACAAGTTGAAAAGCGTGTATGCCAACGACAACTTCGCTGCCAGTGAGGATCCGGAACAGCAGTTATACGATGGCTTCATCAATGATCGGGACCGTCGCCTCTGCGAGCAGGTGCGAGTTGCCGAGCCGCAGCAGCTGGCTAGCGATGTCTGGCCGTTCGATGATCCGCGACTGCCTGAATTGTTATTCCGCTATCGCGCCCGCAACTTTGCCGAAACCCTGAGTGTTGCAGAGCAACAGCGCTGGTTGGCGTTTTGTCAGTTGCGCCTGACCGACCCTCAGGCCGGCGCGCCCAATACGCTCAAGGCCTTCAGCCGTGCGCTGGTCGAGCTCTCACTGAAGGCCACGCCCGAGCAACTCAAGGTGCTTGCCCAATGGCAGGATTACTCTCTGGTGTTGAAACAGCGTCTGGGGCTTTAAGCGAAGAAGGGTTAATGGCAGGCAATAAAAAACGCCAGCAGTCGCTGGCGTTTTTGGGTCGGACGTTTCAGTGCGACGGCTGACTCTAAATTCGGGAATTAACCCAGCAGAGTTGCCCAGCCTTCAACCTCGTCACCGCCCCACTTGGCTTTCCACTCTTTCAGCGTCTTGTGGTTGCCGCCTTTGGTTTCGATGATTTCACCGTTGTGCGGGTTCTTGTATTGCTTGACCTTACGAGCGCGCTTGGTGCCGACCGGCTTAACAGCAGCGCCACGTGGCGCCTTCATTTTGGATTCTGGATCCAGCAGCGCAATGATGTCGCGCAGGGACTTCTGATATTCGCCCATCAATGTGCGCAGTTTGCCTTCGAACTCAAGTTCTTTCTGCAGTTTGTCGTCTTGTTGCAGATTTTGCAGGCGGGCTTGCAGTTCTTTGATGGCTTCTTCTGTTGCGCGGTATTCGTTGATCAGTGACATGGGGGTTACCTATGTTGTGATGGGCATGATGCGATGGCGCATAATAATCAGAGTGTTTGCGCAAGTAAACATTTAAGAAAAGTTTTATCCGTAGCATTTTGAAATGACCGAACACATACCCTCGATTTAGATACACATGTTGCGTTATAGAGCGCCAATGAGCTTGCCGCTTTTAGTGATGTATCTGGCGTCGAGTTTCCGCCGCCGATGAACCGGCCCGGCACTAATGCGTTAATCCCCGCAGGGTGCGCTTTTTTGCCGCCTGAAATGAGCGGCATACGGGTACTGCACAGTCCTCAGGTAATCGCTAGAATGGCGGCCTTTGCGAAGTTCTGGAGTTTTTCACATGCGCACTTTTCGTCTGGTGATTGCTTGCCCGGACCGTGTCGGTATCGTTGCCAAGGTCAGTAACTTTCTGGCGTCCTACAACGGCTGGATTACCGAAGCGAGCCATCACTCTGACAACCTCAGCGGCTGGTTTTTCATGCGTCATGAAATGCGCGCCGATACCCTGCCTTTCGACCTCGAAGGTTTCCGTGAAGCCTTTGCGCCCATCGCCGAAGAGTTTTCGATGGACTGGCGCATTACCGACTCCGCGCAGAAAAAACGCGTCGTGCTGATGGCCAGTCGGGAGTCCCACTGCCTGGCAGACCTGCTGCACCGCTGGCACAGCGATGAGCTGGACTGCGAAATCGCCTGCGTGATTTCCAACCACCAGGACCTGCGCAGCATGGTCGAATGGCACAACATCCCTTACTACCATGTGCCGGTTGATCCCAAAGACAAAGAGCCGGCGTTCGCCGAAGTCTCGCGTCTGGTCAAACACCATGAAGCCGACGTTGTTGTGCTGGCGCGTTACATGCAGATCCTGCCGCCGCAACTGTGCCGGGAATACGCGCATCAAGTCATCAACATTCACCACAGCTTCCTGCCTTCGTTCGTCGGCGCCAAGCCGTATCACCAAGCGTCGCTGCGTGGCGTGAAACTGATCGGCGCTACTTGTCACTACGTCACCGAAGAACTGGACGCCGGTCCGATCATCGAGCAGGACGTCGTGCGCGTCAGCCATCGCGACAGCATCGAAAACATGGTGCGTTTCGGTCGCGACGTGGAAAAAATGGTGCTCGCTCGTGGCCTGCGCGCACACCTGGAAGATCGCGTGCTGGTGCATGACAACAAGACAGTGGTCTTTGATTAAGCAGTGATCAAGCGGTTTGGGTGAGCCGCTGAAGTTCAGCGGCTCACTGCGAAGCGATTGTCTCCAGACAGTCAGGCTGCCAAGGAAACACAGGCGTAATCAATATGAGCGATCCCCTCGACAAAGCCACCTCCAAAGCCCCGCCAACCCTTGGCGAGGGATGCCTGAGCCGTTACGACGTCGACGCAATGTCGCCGGAGGACGGAACGGATTTCGAGGGGGCCGAAGCATTATGGAAAGAACTGACGTCTGCCAAACGGGAAGACGAATCAGACGGTCTTGATCCGCAGTAACTTGTTCAAAAGTGGGCGCCCGACCATCAACAGAAACACCGGGCCGCCGGCGACCAGATAGAAGTAATAGGTAACAATCCGCCAGATAAGGATCGCCGCCGCTGCCGTCGACTTGCCCATCATCGGCGCCAGCAAGGCAGCCGACGTCAACTCCGCCGCGCCGGCACCGCCCGGCGACAGGCTGAACTGCCCGGCGCTCAGCGAGAGCATCTGCACCAGAAACGTCCACGCCCAGTCGATATTAACCCCCAACCCTTTCAGCGCCAGGTACAGCACGCTGTAACGCAGGCTCCAGTGCACGCAGGTCAGCGCAAATACTTGAAGCAGAATGCGGTGGGGCATCTTCCAGGTTTCAGCCAGCGCGTCGCGAAAATGCAGCAGCTTGCGCGCCCAGCGAATACGCGTGGTGTTCTTGCGCCTCAGGCGCTTGAGCACCCGACCGTTGAACAGAATGATGCGTCGGTGATACCGCGCGAAACCGGCGCATGCGCAAAGCCCGGCGCCGATCAGCAGGGCGCTGGCAATGAGCATCCATTCAAGGTTTTCGCTGAGCTGGTGGAATACTGCGTAAATCAGGATGCCGATCAGAGCGAGCAGGAAAAACACCAGATCCATCAGTTGGTCAGTGGCGAAAGCCGCTGTGCTTTTCGCCGGGCCGATACCGCTGCGCGAGAGCAGTGCCACCAGCGTCAACGGGGCACCGCTGCCACCGGGTGTTGCGCAGTAGGCAAACTCGGTCGCCATGACCACGGCGAGGCTCTTGCGCATGCCGAGCCCGCTGGCGGCGTCGCCGAGTAAGAGGCGCAGGCGCATTGTGTTCATGCACCAGCCCACCAGCACCATGGCAAACATGCCGACGAGGAGCATCACCGGGAAATTGCGCAGGCGATGAAACATGTCCGCGCCGCCCATGAAGAACGGAATCAGCAGGGCGAGTATCAGTGCTGCTGCGAGCCAGCCAAGTCGCCTCACGCCGCAGACCTGACGGTATTCAAGCCCTGTAACCAGGCAAATTTGCTCATCGGCGTGCGGCCGTCGTTCAGCAAGCGCTCAAGGGCTTGCAGCCAGTAACGACGGGAAAAGTCGTGGCGCATGTCCACAGGGTGCAGACCCAGACGAATAGTTGCGGCGTTGTGCAATTGAGCCTCACGGTGGTTGCTGACGATTTTCGATACCCCCCGGCGCCAGGCGCTGCGAGCGCTCCAGACGATGCCGGGCGCATCGATCTCGGAAAAGTCCGGCAGACGATACAAGTGTTGGGCATCACTTGTGTAGTCCAATGGCAATTTTCGCAGGGCATTGCGCGTGCCTTGGCTCATCAGCCAGGCCGGAGCGACGAATCCGTGAAGCGGCCATTCGTTGCGCCGGAATACCTCCATGCCTGCTTCGAGCCGCTGCATCGCCTGCTGCTCGTTGAGGGTGTAGAACTCGCCTTCCCAGGTGTAAATGCGCCGCATGAAAAAGTCCTGTGGCGTGCGTGGGGCAGGGCTGTCGTCGCAGTGGTAATAACCGTGCAGCGCCAGTTCGTCACCCCGGGCGAGGCGGTTGTGCATCAACCGCTGGAAGTCCTGATTGGCGTCGACCGGGTCATGCTTGTGAAAGTCCGGGACCACAAGCCAGGTAATGGGGATGTTGCCCAGCGCATCGACGGCTTCCACAAACGGACGATAATCCGGCCAGGTCTGTGGTGCCACGTCGTGAAGGACGAGCATGACGCTGCGTGATGCGTTTGCGCAGGTTTCAGCCATGGGCACGGACCGGCTGGTGGGCACCGAGCACCGCCTGGTAATGGCCAAGCAACCCGGCGACCACGGTGTCCCACGCGTAGTGCGCCTCGACATGACGCCGCGCATTTGCACCTCGGCGTGCCGCATTCTCGGCAAACAGCTGACTCACAGATGCCGCCATGGCCAGCGGATGATTGGGCTCGCACAGCAGGCCGCAGTGTTCGGGAATGATTTCGCGGAACGCGCCGGCATCTACTGCGACCACCGGGATCCCGCTGGCCATGGCTTCGATCACCACCAGCCCGAAGGTTTCCTGATCCCCGGCATGCACCAGCGCATCAGCGCTTGCCAGCAGACGCGCGACTTCGGCGGCAGGGCGGAATTTATCCAAAACCGTGACGTTGGCCGGTACGCCGGTGGGCATATGAGAACCTACCAACATCAGGTGGTACCCAGCGCCCAGCGCCCTCATGCAGTCGAGCAGAACGGTCAGGTTTTTCTCTTTCGACCCTCGACCCGCGAAGACAAGCAGATGTGTTTCTTCGGTCAGGCCTAGCTCGGCCTTGAGACCAGGGTCTCGCCGAGAGGGATGAAACGTCTGCAGATCAACCCCCAACGGTTGCACATGAACATTCTTCACACCCAGGCGGATCAGCTTGTCCGCCATTGCAGCGCTTGGTGCCAGCACCCGGTCGAAGTTGCTGTAGAGCTTGCTGACGTAATTCTCGACGTTGGCGCCCAGCCAGGTGCCGATGCGGTTCTTCACCAGCAGCGGCAAATCGGAGTGGTAGAAGCCGATCACCGGCACCTCCAGTTGACGTCGGGCATCCAGTGCGGCCCAGGCCGTCAGGTAAGGATCGCCGACTTCAATGAGGTCCGGCCGCAGACTTCGCAGGGCATCTCGCCAGGGACCGACGCGCAGCGGAAATCGATAGCCGTTGCCAAAAGGCACGGGCGGAGCGGGTACCCGATACACCCCGTCCTCATGACTGCTTTGCGGACCGGGAATCAGCAGGCTGTGTCGCACGCCCGGGTAAAGCGCGAGGCGACGGTGTTTGGCGTCCAGATACGTGCGCACGCCACCGCTGGCTGGGGCGTAGAACATGGTCATGTCAGCGATATGCACACGATGCCTCCGTCCATTGATCAGTCCTTCTGGTTGACCATCCACAGATACAGATGTTCGGTTGCAGATCGTCGCATCCATGCTCACGACGATGCCCATGGACGACCGTTGTGCCGCTTGCGCTACAGTATAGCGGTGGCCTGAGGGCTGATCAGCGGTGCGGTCCCATCCGGGCGGCTGCCGCAGTCCCCTCGGGAATATCAAATGCGACGCTTGGGTGAACGGATGCCTGACTCACTACAGATTCTTATTGGCGCTGACCTGAAGGGCCAGCCGATCGGGCAGGCGATGCGTCTGGCCAACCGTCACGGGCTGGTGGCCGGCGCGACCGGCACCGGCAAAACCGTCACGCTGCAGCGCCTGGCGGAGGCGTTCAGCGAGGCTGGCGTGGCGGTGTTCGCGGCGGATATCAAGGGTGACCTTTGCGGGCTCGGTGCGGCGGGTGACCCACAAGGCAAGATCGCCGAGCGCATCGCCGGCATGCCTTGGTTGCACCATAAATCTCAAGGCTATCCGGTGACCCTGTGGGATGTGCACGGTGAAACGGGCCATCCTTTGCGCACAACTCTGTCGGAAATGGGGCCGCTGCTGCTGGGAAGTTTGCTGGAATTGACGGATAGCCAGCAGTCGGCGCTGTATGCGGCGTTCAAGGTAGCGGATCGGGAAGGCCTGTTGTTGCTGGACCTCAAGGACCTCAAGGCGCTGCTCAATCATCTGCGTGACAACCCCGAAGTGCTGGGTGACGACAGCGCGTTGATGACCACGGGGTCGAGTCAGGCGCTGTTACGTCGGCTGGCGGTCCTTGAGCAGCAAGGCGCCGAGGCCTTGTTCGGCGAGCCGGCGCTGCAACTCGAAGACATTTTGCAACCTGCCAGCGACGGTCGCGGGCAAATTCATCTGCTTGATGCCAGCCGGCTGGTACACGAGTCGCCGAAGGTCTATGCCACGTTCCTGCTGTGGCTGCTGGCAGAGCTGTTCGAGCAATTGCCTGAGCGAGGCGATGCCGATAAACCCTTGCTGGCACTGTTCTTCGACGAAGCGCATTTGCTGTTTGCGGATACGCCGAAGGCGCTGCAGGAGCGTCTGGAACAAGTGGTGCGGCTGATTCGCTCGAAAGGCGTCGGTGTGTATTTTGTCACCCAGTCGCCGGGGGATCTGCCAGACAGCATTCTGGCGCAACTCGGTTTGCGGATTCAGCACGGCCTGCGCGCGTTCACCAGCAAGGAGCAACGGTCGCTGAAGGCCGTTGCGGAAGGTTTTCGGCCCAATCCCGAGTTCGATGCCCTTTCGGTGCTCACCGAGTTGGGTATAGGTGAGGCGCTGGTGGGTACCCTGCAGGACAAGGGCACGCCCGAGATCGTCCAGCGTGTGCTGGTCGCGCCGCCGCAATCCCGGATTGGGCCGTTGACCCAGGCCGAACGCGCCGCGCTGATCGCCCGGTCGCCACTGGCCGGGCGGTATGACAGACCCGTGGATCGCGAGTCGGCCTACGAACTGCTACTGGCGCGCAAGGGCGCACCGGCGGATCCCTCCCAGAAGCCCGGCGCTGAGGAGAAGTCGGAAGGCGGCTTTGCCGATATGGCCGGTGGTTTTCTGGGCGGGCTGGCGGGGCAGGCGGTCAAGAGTGCAATGCGCCAGGCTGCTAGCCAGATCGGCCGCGAACTGGTGCGGGGGTTGATGGGGTCGTTGCTGGGCGGTAGCAAAAAGCGCCGGTAGGCCATTCAATCTCTGATCCGTAGGCGCGCGCAGGCCCGCGAACGCATCCTCGCAGGTGACATCTGCGTCACAGGCATACCGCAATCGCGGGCAAGCGCGCTTCTACATTGGCGGACGTTTGGGCAATAAAAAGCCCATTCAATGAATGGGCTTTTTCAGAACGGCCGACGCTGTCAGGTCAAGCCAGCGCTTTGGACGCCAACCAGAACAAACCTGCCGACAGCGCGACAGTGGCGGGCAGGGTCAACACCCATGCCAGCAGAATGTTGCGAACCGTGCCGCCCTGCAGGCCGCTCTTGTTCGCCACCATGGTCCCGGCCACGCCGGACGACAGGATGTGAGTCGTCGAAACCGGCAGGCTGAACACGTTGGCCAGCGCAATGGCGCTCGCGGTGGTGATCTGCGCGGACATGCCCTGGGCGTAGGTCATGCCTTGCTTGCCGATCTTCTCGCCGATGGTCAGGACGACGCGTTTCCAGCCGACCATGGTGCCGATACCCAGCGCCAGTGCAACGGCGAAGATGACCCAGAACGGCGCGTATTCAGTGGTCGCGGTCAGGTCCTTGCGCAGCTTCTCCAGATCCGATTTTTCACGGGCATCAAGGGCTGGCAGTTTGCCGACCTTGCGTGCTGTGTCATCCAGGCACAGCAGGTAGCGACGGACTTCGATGCGACGCTCCGGTGCGAGGCTGTGGTAGTCGGTGACACCCTTGAGGTTGTTCAACAGGGCATCAATGGTCGGCTCGGTTTGCTCAGGGTTGCAGCTGAAACGCTCGGGCAGATCGCCCGCCGCCGATTTGCCCAGCGCCAGGTACTCGCCCAGTGTCGCGTTGTTGCGCTGGTAAAACTGGCTCAGGTGCTGGGTGGCGTCGCGGGTGCGTTCGATCTGGTAGGTCGTGGTGCTAAGGTCCAGCACGAACTGCGCCGGGACAATGCCGATCAGCACCAGCATGATCAGGCCGATGCCTTTCTGGCCATCGTTGGAGCCGTGCACAAAACTCACCGCCATCGCCGAAATCACCAGCACCAGGCGATTCCAGAAGGGAGGGTGTTTTTTGTCATCAAGCTTGCGGCGTTGTTCCGGGGTCTTGTGCATCTTGGACAGGGGGCGCCAGGCCTTCAGGCCCAGCAGTACCAGACCTGCCACGATGAAACCGGCCAGCGGTGAGAACACCAGCGAAGCGCCGATATCGATCGCTTTCTGCCAGTTAACGCCTTCGCCCAACGGAATGTGATTGATCAGCGCGTTGGCCAGGCCAACACCCAGAATCGAACCGATCAACGTGTGGGAGCTGGACGCCGGGATGCCGAAATACCAGGTTCCGAGGTTCCAGGTGATGGCCGCAGCCAACAGCGAGAACACCATGGCCAGACCATGACCGGTGTTGACGTTGATCAACAACTCGACCGGCAGCAGATGCACGATGGCATACGCCACGCCGACGCCACCCAGGAGCACTCCGAGGAAATTGAACACACCCGAGAAAAATACCGCCAGATGGGGCGGCATGGCCTTGGTGTAAATGACTGTCGCCACCGCGTTGGCGGTGTCATGAAAGCCGTTGATGAACTCGAAGGTGAGGACAAACGCCAGGGCGAGCAACAAGCTCACAATCACCCAAGCATCCAGTCCGCTGAATAAATCGATCATGGAAGGTTTTCTGACCCGGTCTTAAGGGGGCGGGATTATGACAGAAAAAAAACTGCGCGATAGGCGCGCTGCTAATTGGTAGCAGCCTGCAACGAAATTTCTGTCCCGCCTGACCGTTGACTTCCTGTCTTGAAGGAGCGTGCGAATCACGCTGAACCTTGGACGAGTCTGTAAAACCTGGCCTTTAAAGCACTGGAAACGCTTGCCGTCGACTAATTGATTCAACGACAGGCAAGCGAGCGGCTCATGGCGCTTCCTTGAGTTCTTCTTCCATCTTTTGCAGCTCTTGCTTGAAAGCCTGGTCGAGCAGGCTGGCCCGTTTGCGCCAAGGCTTGCGCTCGGGCTCGGGCTGGGCGGCGTATGTTGTCACTTCGCCGCCATACACTTCCTTGTAACGTTGTTCCTGGCGTTCCAGTTCTACGCGCAGTTCATCTTTGGTCACGTTAATACCTGATCGGGTCGAGTTTAATCCCGGTGCTGACGCCGAGTCTGAAAGTGCCTGACCTGAGGATCGCAATGTATCGAATCAGGAATAATCGTCGGGCAGGGTCGCTGCACAAGAGGATTCACACTTCCACCAACGGCGGCTACGTGCACCAGAATAACAAAGCTGTCGTAGCAACATTCTTAATTGATTGCCTGCAGGATGACAAATGACCTGGGTGTTGGCCTGCCATCGCTGAGCATTGCGATCGAGTCGGGCAATGCCTGCGTGAGTTTGGATCCATGCCAGATAGGGCGGGGAATAAACCACGCGATAGCGTTACTGGGCTTCAATGACGGCCACTATCGCGAAGATGCGCAGGCGAGTCAACTGTCAGAACTGTCGCAGTCGGACAACTGAGGATTTATACCTTTTTTATGTACGAATGTTCCTAAGTTGCACAGTCCGATTTATGGCGGAACTTGGTGAGTCAAATGTTTAACGCTACAGGCAGTTTTCTGGCGACGTAAATTCACGGGTTATGAAGGCGCGAATAGCCGATGTGTATTTAGACGCAAAAAATAAATGAGGAGGGCAGAGACAAAAACGGCCTTGGGTTAGCAAGGCCGTGCCTGGGACTTCTCAGTGGGTACCTGACCAGTAATCCAAAGAAGCCTCATATGGCAGGTGAAAGGTATAAGTAACCGTACGGCCGGTCAATTGCGATTATCGCCCACTCGTTCGATTATCGCCCAAAGCTGGCTTGCCGTGGCCTGGAAAACAGGCGAGAGTGGCGTTCTACAAGGCTTTCGCGGCCACGACGAACGGTGCCAGCATGAACGATCAATTGCGTAATTCTTTCACGTCACTTGCGCCGCCGATTGTTGCGTCCCCTGCTAAAAGGATTCAGGCGCTCACCGGCGATCCGGACTTCATGACCTCTCTGGCGCGAGGGTTGGCGGTCATTCATGCGTTTCAAGAGCGCAAGCGGCACCTGACCATTGCCCAGATCAGCCACCGAACTGAAATCCCCAGGGCCGCGGTTCGTCGCTGCCTGCACACGCTGATCAAGCTGGGTTACGCCACCACTGACGGCCGCACATACTCGCTGCTGCCGAAAGTGCTGACCCTCGGACATGCCTATCTGTCGTCCACCCCTCTGGCAGTCTCGTCGCAGCCTTATCTGGACCGGATGAGTGATCGACTGCATGAGGCCTGCAACATGGCCACGCTGGAAGGCGACGACATTCTTTATATAGCGCGGTCGGCCACTACCCAGCGCCTGATCTCTGTGGATCTGGCAGTGGGTGGGCGTTTGCCGGCGTACTGCACGTCCATGGGGCGGATTCTGCTGGCGGCGCTGGACGACGTGTCGTTGCAGGAGTACCTCGACCACGTCGACCTGCAGCCCAAAACCAGTCGCACCTTGCGCACCCCCGAAGCCTTGCTCGAATGTCTGCAGCAAGTGCGGCAACAGGGCTGGTGCATTGTCGATCAGGAACTGGAGCAGGGCCTGCGTTCCATTGCGGTGCCGGTGTACGACGCCTCGGGTCAGGTGCTCGCGGCGCTCAATGTCAGCACCAGCGCCGGCCGGGTGACGCGTAATGAGCTTGAGCAGAAGTTTCTGCCGATCATGCTGGATGCCAGCCGTGACCTCAGCACGCAACTGTTTACCTGATCCTGAAAAGGGTCGGGCGACTGCATCCGGCTCACAATCACCACTCTCCGTTCGGTGATCGAACACTTAGTCGGTTATCGGATTGTTCCGCCCCGTTCCCGGGCATAACCTCAGTTGCAACGCCGTATCTGCCTCTAGAGAACGGCAACCGAGTGTGAACCTGGAGCACCCCATGGCTGTAATTCTTCCCCTTCACGAGGCCGTGAAGCAGTTCGTCAACGATGGCGATACCCTTGCACTGGAAGGCTTTACCCACCTCATTCCTACAGCAGCCGGACACGAGCTCATCCGTCAGAAGAAGAAAGATCTGACGCTGGTGCGCATGACCCCTGACTTGATCTATGACCAGCTCATCGGCGCAGGCTGTGCGAAACGGCTGATTTTCTCGTGGGGCGGCAACCCCGGGGTTGGTTCGCTGCATAGGCTTCGTGATGCGGTCGAGCGACAGTGGCCGCAGCCCATGGAGATTGAAGAACGCAGCCATGCCGACCTTGCCAACGCCTACGTGGCGGGGGCGTCGGGTCTGCCGTTCGCGGTGCTGCGTGCGTACGCCGGTTCCGACTTGCCGAAGGTCAACCCGCTGATCAAAACAGTGACGTGCCCGTTCACCGGAGAAGTGCTGGCCGCAGTGCCGGCAGTGCGCCCCGACGTTACGGTCATTCATGCGCAGAAGGCGGACCGCAAAGGCAACGTGTTGCTGTGGGGCATCCTGGGCGTGCAGAAAGAGGCAGCGCTGGCGGCCAGGCGCTGCATCGTCACGGTCGAGGAAATTGTCGACGACCTTAACGCACCGATGAACGCGTGCGTGCTGCCAACATGGGCGCTCAGCGCTGTCTGCCTTGTGCCGGGCGGCGCTCATCCTTCCTACGCCCACGGCTACTACGAACGCGATAACCGCTTCTATCAAGCGTGGGACGCCATCGCCCGCGACCGTGAGGGGTTTACCGCCTGGATTGACGAATACATCCATGGCACCCGGGATTTCAGTGAGTTCAAGAGCAAGCTGGCCCATGTGGCGGAGACTAATCAGTGAACTATTCCACGAGCGAAATGATGACCGTCGCTGCCGCGCGTCGGTTGAAAAATAATGCCGTGTGCTTCGTCGGCATTGGCCTGCCTTCCAAAGCGGCCAATCTGGCGCGCCTCACTTCTTCGCCTGACGTGGTGCTGATTTATGAATCAGGGCCCATCGGCGCCAAGCCAGACGTGCTGCCGCTGTCCATCGGTGACGGCGAACTGGCGGAAACCGCTGACACCGTGGTGTCCACCAGCGAAATCTTCCGTTACTGGTTGCAGGGTGGGCGTGTCGATGTCGGGTTCCTCGGCGCGGCTCAGGTCGACCGGTTTGGCAACATCAACACGACGGTGGTCGGCGATTACCACAACCCGAAAGTGCGTCTGCCGGGTGCGGGGGGCGCGCCGGAAATCGCGGGCTCCGCCAAAGAAGTGCTGATCATCCTCAAACAGTCGCCGCGGACCTTCGTCAATAAGCTGGACTTCCTGACTTCGGTCGGCCACGGCGAAGGTGGCGACTCGCGCAAACGCCTCGGCCTGCCGGGCGCCGGGCCGGTCGGCATCATCACTGACCTGTGCATCATGGAACCGGAGGAGGGCACCCACGAATTCGTTGTGACGACCCTGCACCCGGGCGTGACCCGCGAGCAGGTGATCGCCGCCACCGGTTGGGACGTGCGGTTTGCCGACACCGTGGTGAATTCTGACTCACCGAGCGAGTACGAACTGACCGCGCTGCGTGATCTTGAAGCGCGAACCGCGGCCGCTCATGGCCAGACGCCGGGAGAAGCATGATGCGTGACGTATTTATCTGCGACGCGATTCGTACCCCCATCGGCCGTTTTGGCGGCGCCCTGGCGACTGTTCGTGCGGATGATCTGGCAGCGTTGCCCATAAAAGCCCTGATGGCGCGCAATCCGTCGGTCAATTGGGATGAGCTGGACGAAGTGTTCCTCGGTTGCGCCAACCAGGCCGGTGAAGACAACCGCAACGTCGCCCGCATGGCTGCGCTGTTGGCGGGGTTGCCGGCCAGTGTGCCCGGCGTGACCCTGAATCGCTTGTGTGCTTCGGGCCTGGACGCGGTGGGTTCTGCGTTCCGCGCCATTGCCTGTGGCGAAATGGAGCTGGCCATCGCCGGCGGCGTCGAGTCCATGTCCCGCGCGCCGTTCGTGATGGGCAAGGCCGACACGGCATTCGGCCGCAGCCAGAAGCTGGAAGACACCACCCTGGGCTGGCGTTTCGTCAATCCGCAGATGAAGGACCAGTACGGCGTGGAGGCGATGCCGCAGACCGGCGATAACGTCGCTGAGGATTTCGGCATCTCCCGTGAGGATCAGGACGCGTTTGCCCTGCGCAGCCAGCAACGCACGGCGGCGGCTCAGGCCTTGGGCTTCTTCGCTGAGGAGATCGTGCCCGTGCGCATCGCCCACAAGAAAGGCGAGACCGTCGTCGACACCGATGAGCACCCCCGTGCCGACACCAGCCTTGAGGCGCTCGGCAAGCTCAAGCCGGTCAACGGCCCGGGCAACACGGTCACGGCCGGCAACGCGGCGGGCCTCAACGACGGCGCGGCGGCGATGATTCTGGCGTCCGCCGAAGCCGTCAGGAAACACGGCCTGACCCCGCGCGCGCGCGTATTGGGCATGGCCAGTGCCGGCGTCGAGCCGCGCGTGATGGGCATCGGCCCGGTGCCGGCGGTGCGCAAGCTGGTTGCCAGGCTGGGGCTGGCGGTCAGTGATTTCGACGTCATTGAACTCAACGAAGCGTTCGCCAGCCAAGCGTTGGCGGTCATGCGTGAACTGGGCATCAATGACGATTCATCCAGGGTCAATCCCAACGGCGGGTCGATTTCCCTGGGGCATCCGCTGGGCATGAGCGGCGCGCGTCTGGTACTGACCGCCTTGCATCAACTTGAGAAAACCGGCGGCAGCAAAGCGCTGGCTACTATGTGCGTTGGTGTGGGGCAGGGGCTGGCTCTTGCGATAGCGCGCTAAACGACATTCTCGCAAACCAACTACCCGAGTCATCGGTTGCCTGCATGAAAGGGGCAACTTGCTGGCTCGGGTGGTTGTCCTTGTGATGTCGGAACGTTACTGCTTAAGTCTAAATGTTGCAGGTTATGTCTTAGACTGGCTGACCTTACAAACACCTGGGGAGATAATAATGACAACGACTCACTACACCGGCGAAGAACGGCGCAAGCGGATCTTCGCCATCGTCGGTGCTTCATCGGGCAACCTCGTCGAATGGTTCGACTTCTACGTCTACGCCTTCTGCGCCATCTATTTCGCGCCTGCGTTCTTTCCTTCCGATGATCCGACCGTTCAATTGCTCAACACCGCGGGCGTCTTCGCCGCAGGCTTTCTGATGCGTCCTATCGGCGGCTGGCTGTTCGGTCGCGTGGCCGACAAGCACGGCCGCAAGAACTCAATGATGATTTCCGTCCTGATGATGTGCGCAGGCTCGCTGGTCATTGCCTGTCTGCCTACGTACGCATCCATCGGTGCCTGGGCACCGTTTCTGCTGCTCATGGCGCGCCTGTTCCAGGGGCTGTCGGTAGGTGGCGAGTACGGCACCACCGCCACGTACATGAGCGAAGTCGCGTTGCGGGGGCAGCGCGGGTTCTTCGCTTCGTTTCAGTACGTGACACTGATCGGTGGTCAGCTGCTCGCCGTGTTGACCGTGGTTATCCTCCAGCAGTTTCTCAGCGCCGATGAGCTGAGAGCCTACGGCTGGCGTATTCCGTTCGTCGTCGGGGCGGTGGCGGCGGTGATCTCGCTGGTGCTGCGCCGATCGCTGAAAGAGACCACCACCGCTGAAGTGCGTCAGAACAAGGATGCGGGCAGCATGTCTGCGCTGTTCCGCGACCACAAAGCGGCGTTCATCACCGTGCTGGGCTACACCGCCGGGGGCTCGCTGATTTTCTACACGTTCACCACGTACATGCAGAAATACCTGGTCAACACCGTGCACATGGACGCCAAGGTCGCGAGCTACATCATGACCGGCGCGCTGTTCCTGTACATGTGCATGCAGCCGGTGTTCGGCATGCTCGCCGACAAGATCGGCCGCCGCGCTTCGATGCTGTGGTTCGGCGGGCTGGGCACGCTGTGCACCGTGCCGCTGCTGCTGACGCTGAAAACCACCACCAATCCGGTCATGGCCTTCGTGCTTATCACCCTGGCCCTGGCCATCGTCAGTTTCTACACCTCCATTAGCGGCCTGGTGAAAGCCGAGATGTTTCCGGTTCAGGTGAGGGCGCTGGGCGTCGGCCTGGCCTATGCCGTGGCGAATGCGATCTTCGGCGGTTCGGCTGAATACGTGGCCCTGGGCCTGAAAAACATGGGTATGGAAAACACCTTCTACTGGTACGTGACCGCGATGATGGCGATTGCTTTTCTGTTCAGCCTGCGACTGCCGAAGAAGCCGGCTTACCTGCACGAAGATCACTGATCCCCGGATCTTAGGGCGCGCGTCCTTGCCGGGCGCGTGTTTTCCATATTGATCACACTCATTCCACGTGTTTCACGGAGCGACTGCCATGGCGTTCGTACAACTCGAAGACGGTGAGCTGCATTATCAGATTGATGGCCCGGTGGATGCGCCGGTGCTGGTGCTGTCCAACTCCCTGGGCACGGACTTGCACATGTGGGACGCGCAGATCCCGGCGCTGAGCAAGTCATTCCGCGTCGTACGTTACGACACCCGCGGCCACGGGAAGTCCCTCGTCTCTCAAGGGCCTTACACCCTTTCGCAACTGGGACGCGACGTGCTGGCGCTGCTCGATGCATTGAAAATCGACCGAGCGCATTTCTGCGGATTGTCCATGGGCGGCCTGATCGGGCAGTGGCTGGGTGTCCATGCCAACGACCGGTTGCACAAGCTGATTCTGTGCAACACCGCCGCGAAGATCGGCGATACAGAAACGTGGGCGCCGCGCATCGCGCAGGTGGAGAAGGGCGGTGAGCGGGCGATGAAAGAGATGGGCGCTGGCGCTGTAGGGCGTTGGTTCACCCCTGACTTTGCCAGTCAGCACTCCGACAAGGTCACGCCCATCACCGACGTACTGGCGGCAACTTCTCCGCTGGGTTACGCCGCCTGCTGCGCGGCTGTCCGGGATGCTGATCTGCGTAAAGAAGTCAGTTCGATTACCGTGCCCACGCTGATCATCTGCGGCAGCCATGACGCCGTCACCACGGTGGCGGACGGGCATTTTCTGCAGAACCACATTCACGGCAGCGAGCTATCCGACTATTACGCCGCGCACTTGTCCAGCGTCGAGCTGGGTGAGGTCTTCGCCCTGCGCGTGACGGAGTTTTTGTTGGCGTAACGGCTGTGGCCTTTGCTTGAAACAGCCTAAAAAACAGGCAAAAAAAAACCCACCAATCGGTGGGTTTTTTCATACGCGCTGGATCAGAACAAGCGGGTAGACGGCACATCGCCCGCCGTCGGCTGACGCTCGCCGGTCGGGGTCTGTTCGTACCAGCCGCCGCCCAGGGCACGGTACAGATTGACCTCGCTGTTGAGCTGCGACAGGCGATCGGTGATCAACGACTGTTGCGCGTTGAACAACTGACGCTGGGCGTCGAGGAAGGTCAGGTTGCTGTCGATCCCGATGCGATAGCGCCGCTCGGCCAGGCGGTAGTAGTCCTGGTTGGCGTTGACGAAATCCGTCTGCGCCTTGAGCTGATCGGTGTAGGTCTTGCGCGCGGCCAGGCCGTCGGAGACTTCCTGAAACGCCGTCTGGATCGCTTTCTCGTAGTTGGCGACGCCGATGTCTTTCTGGATCTTCGAGTAGTCGAGGCTTGCGCGCAGACTGCCTGCGTTGAAGATCGGCAGATTGATCGTCGGCTCGAACAACCACGTGCCCGAACCGCCCTTGAACAAACCGCTCAGATCGCCGCTCGCCGTACCGGCACTGGCCGTCAGGCTGATGCTCGGGAAGAACGCGGCACGTGCGGCGCCGATGTTGGCGTTGGCCGCTTTCAGGCTGTATTCGGCCTGAAGAATGTCCGGGCGACGCTGCAGCAGCTCCGACGGCAGACCCGCAGGCATTTCGTTGAGCATGTCAGCACTCAACGGCTTGGGCGCGGGCAGGTTGGCCGGCAGACTGGTGCCTAACAGCAGCACCAGATTGTTCTCGTCCTGGGCAACCAGGCGCTGATACTGCGCCAGCTTGACGCGAGCGCTCTCGACGGAGGTGCGCGATTGCGCAAGATCCAGCGCCGAGGCCACACCCACTTCACTGCTGCGGGAAGTCAGACGCAGGCTTTCTTCGAAGGCGCCCAGGGTGTCCTGGGTCAGCTTCAACAGCTCTTTGTCCGCTTGCCACGTCAGATAGGCGTTGGCCACGTTGGCGACCAGACTGATCTGGGTGCTGCGACGGCCTTCTTCACCGGCGAAGTAGGTCTGCAGCGCCTGCTCACTCAGGCTGCGCACTCGTCCGAACAGATCCAGCTCATAGGAACTGATGCCCAGACCCACCGAGTACTGACTGGTGATGCGGGACTCGCCGGTTTGCGACAGGTCGCCCGGAACGCGCTGACGCGTGCCGGTGCCCGAGGCTGCCACGGCCGGGAACAGGTCCGCACGTTGAATGCGGTACTGCGCTCGGTAGGCATCGATGTTCAGCGCGGCGACGCGCAGGTCACGGTTGTTCTGCAGCGACGTCTGAATCAGTTGCTGCAGCGCCGGGTCATGGAAAAACTGACGCCAGCCTTGTTCGGCCGCCGCCTGATTCGCCGCTTGGGCCGGCGAGTACGCCGGGCCTTGCGGGAACTGAGCCGGCACCGGTGCGGCGGGCTGCTTGTAATCGGGGATCAACGAGCAGCCGCCGAGAATGAACGCGGTGACCGCCAGCGAGATCAGGGACTTGCTCATTGGCCAGCCTCATCGTGTGGAGTGTGTTTCTGTTTGCCTTTGAACAGCGAGGATATCGAAACGAAGAACAATGGTACCCAGAAGATCGCCAGGATAACCGCGGTGATCATACCGCCGATTACGCCTGTACCGATCGAATGCTGGCTACCGGCACCGGCGCCCGAGGAAATCGCCAGCGGGACCACACCGAGGATGAACGCCATGGACGTCATCACGATGGGCCGCAGGCGCATCCGGCAGGCTTCAACGGTCGCCTCGACGATGTCCTTGCCCTGCTCATGCAGCTCCTTGGCGAACTCGACGATCAGAATGGCGTTTTTCGCCGCGAGACCCACCGTCACCAAGAGACCTACCTGGAAGAACACGTCGTTGGACAGACCGCGCAAGCTCGTCGCCATCAGCGCACCGATGACCCCGAGCGGGATGACCAGCAATACCGCGATCGGAATCGACCAGCTTTCGTACAGCGCCGCCAGACACAGGAACACGATCAGAATGGACAGTGCGTACAGTGCGGGCGCCTGAGAGCCTGACAGGCGCTCTTCATAGGAAAGACCCGTCCAGGAAAGGCCCACGCCGGCCGGCAACTTCTTGGCCAATTGCTCGACCTCCGCCATCGCGTCGCCGGTGCTGTAACCCGGCGCCGGGGTACCCAGTACTTCCTCTGCTGGCACACCGTTGTAACGGGACAGCTTTGGCGAACCGAACACCCACTCGCCTGTGGCGAAGGAGGCAAATGGCACCATCTCGCCGGCGGTATTGCGCACGTACCACTTCTTCAAGTCTTCCGGTTTCATCCGCGCACTGGCTTTGCCCTGCACGTACACCTTCTTGACCCGACCGCGGTCGATGAAGTCGTTGACGTAGCTGCCACCCATCGCGATGGACAGCGTGGTATTGATATCCGACAGGCTCAGGCCCAGGGCCTGCGCACGCTCGTCATCGATGACCAGTTGATACTGCGGCTCATCGTTCAGACCGTTGGGACGCACGCCCGCCAGAATCTTGCTCTGTGCCGCCATGCCCAGCAGTTGGTTACGCGCTTCCATCAGCTTGGCGTGACCCACGCCGCCCTGATCCTGCAAGTACACGTCGAAACCGGTGGCGTTACCCAGTTCCAGTACCGCAGGCGGTACGACCGCAAAGGTCATCGCGTCGCGGAAACCGAAGAAGTGCTGCTGCGCCCGTTTGGCCAGCTCGAACACGCTGTTGGAGGCATCACGGTCGCCCCACGGTTTCAGCATGATGAACGCCAGACCGGAGCTCTGACCGCGACCGGCAAAGTTGAAGCCGTTAACGGTGAACACCGAGTTGACCGCGCCCGATTCTTCTTCAAGCAGGTACTTGCGCATATTGTCGATGACGGTCTGCGTACGTTCTGCCGAGGAGCCCGGTGGCGTCTGCACCTGGGCGAAAATAACGCCCTGGTCTTCTTCCGGCAGGAACGCGCTCGGAATGCGGGTGAACATCCAGATGGTGCCGCAGACGATCAGCGCGTAAACGATAAAGGCCGGAATCTTGTGCTTGAGCATGTTGCCGACGCCGCGTTCGTAGCTCACTACGCTGCGGTCGAAGGTACGGTTGAACCAGCCAAAGAATCCACGTTTCGGCTGCCCGTGCTTCTCGTGATCGATCGGCTTGAGCAGGGTGGAGCACAACGCCGGGGTGAAGATCAGCGCAACCAGTACCGAAAGCGCCATCGCCGAAACGATGGTGATCGAGAACTGACGGTAGATCACACCCGTGGAGCCGCCGAAGAACGCCATTGGCAACAGAACCGCACACAACACGAGTGCGATGCCGACCAGTGCGCCCTGGATCTGCTCCATGGATTTGATCGTGGCGTCCCGCGGCGACAGTTTTTCCTCCGCCATCACCCGCTCGACGTTTTCCACCACAACGATGGCATCGTCCACCAGCAAGCCGATGGCGAGAATGACCCCGAACATGGTCAACGTGTTGATGGTGAAACCGGCGGCGGCGAGGATCCCGAACGTACCCAGCAATACCACCGGCACGGTCATCGTGGTGATGATGGTGGCGCGGAAGTTCTGCAGGAACAGATACATCACCAGGAACACCAGGATGATCGCTTCACCCAGGGTATGAACAACCCCGGTGATGGATTCCTGAACCACCGGCGTGGTGTCGTACGGATAAACCACTTTCATGCCAGGCGGGAAGAACGGCTCCAGCTGGGCAATCGTGGCGCGGATCGCCTTGGCGGTGTCCAGCGCGTTGGCACCGGTCGCCAGCTTGATCGCCAGACCGGACGCCGCCTTGCCGTTGAACTGCGCGTCGATGCTGTAGTTCTCGCCGCCCAGGCCGACTTCCGCCACGTCCTTGAGGCGAACTTGCGAACCGTCCTGATTGACCTTCAGCAGAATGTTGCCGAACTGCTCGGCGGTCTGCAGACGGGTTTTACCGATGATCGTAGCGTTCAGCTGCTGGCCCTTGAGCGCAGGCAGACCGCCGATCTGGCCGGAAGACACCTGAACGTTCTGGGCAGTAATGGCCGTTTTGACGTCCACCGGGGTCAGCTGGAAGTTGTTCAGCTTGGCCGGGTCAAGCCAGATACGCATGGCGTACTGAGCACCGAAGACCTGAAAGTCACCCACACCGGAGGTACGGGAAATCGGGTCCTGCATGTTCGACACGATGTAGTTGGACAAGTCTTCCTTGCCCATGCTGCCATCTTCGGACACCAGGCCGACCACCATCAGGAAGTTCTTCACCGCCTTGGTCACGCGGATACCCTGCTGCTGCACTTCTTGGGGCAGCAGCGGGGTGGCGAGGTTGAGCTTGTTCTGTACCTGAACCTGGGCGATGTCCGGGTTGGTGCCCTGGTTGAACGTCGCGGTGATGGTCATGCTGCCGTCGGAGTTACTTTCCGAAGACACATAACGCAGGTTGTCGATACCGTTGAGCTGCTGCTCGATCACCTGAACCACGGTGTCCTGCACGGTTTGCGCGTTCGCGCCCGGGTAGGTCACCTGAATCGCGATGGCCGGTGGCGCGATCGCGGGGTATTGGTTGATCGGCAACTTGAGGATCGATAGCGTCCCCACCAGCATGATCACGAGGGCAATTACCCACGCGAAGATTGGCCGGTCGATAAAAAATTTCGACATGAATTACTCCCCTTTGCTGCCTGCGGCTTTATCAGTTGCCGGGGCAGTTGCCGGGTTCGGTGCCGGGTTAGCTGCATTGACGTTGGTGGCTTCGGCCACTTTCACTTCAGCACCTGGCTTGACGTATTGGAGACCTTCGGTAATCACGCGATCACCTGCGCTCAAGCCTTTCTCTACCAGCCAGTCGCTGCCGATGGTGCGGTTGGCAACCAGCGTGCGGGACTCGACCTTGTTGTCAGCATTCACCACCAGTGCGGTCGGTGTGCCTTTCAGGTCGCGGGTTACGCCTTGCTGTGGAACCAGAATCGCGTTCTCGGCCACGCCCGATTGCAGTCGTGCATGCACGAACATGCCTGGCAGGAGGGTGTGATCCGGGTTCGCGAACACGGCGCGCAGGGTCACGGAACCGGTGGTCTGGTCGACCGACACTTCGGAGAACTCAAGCTTGCCTTCGACCGGATAGAGGCTGCCGTCTTCCAGCACCAGCTTGACCTTGGCGGCGTTGTCGCCGGCTTTCTGCAGCTTGCCGCTTTCCAGCTCCCGACGCAGCTTGAGCATCTCGGCCGAAGACTGGATCACGTCGACGTAAATAGGGTCGAGCTGCTGGATGGTGGCCATCGCATCGGCCTGACCGTTACTCACCAGCGCACCCTCAGTCACGAGGGAGCGGCCAATGCGGCCTGAGATCGGCGCATAGACCTTGGTGTAACGCAGGTTGATTTCTGCCGTCTGCACCGCCGCCTTCGCTTCGCGAGCCGAACCTACCGCCGTGTCGTATTCCTGACGGCTGACCGCTTGCTCATTGATCAGCTGCTTATAGCGGCCGGCCAGGGAGTTGGAGGATTCGTAGGTCGCTTTGGCGCTGTCCAGGGTGGCCTGATAGATCGCCGGGTCAATCTGGTAAAGCTGCTGACCCGCCTTGACGTCTCCACCTTCGGTAAACAGGCGCTTGAGGATGATGCCGTTCACTTGCGGACGCACTTCGGCAATCCGGAACGCAGTGGTGCGGCCGGGAAGTTCGGACGTCAGGGTGTAGGCCTGGGTTTTCAGAGTGACGACGCCGACCTGAGGGGGCGGTGGTGCTGGGGCCGCTTCTTCCTTTTTGCTGCATCCGCTGAGCAGCGATGCAAGGGCGATGGCAGTGACCAGTACGGTAACAGCTGGCTTGAATTGCATGAAGATCCTCGGGTCAGGAGCCTGAACTCATGAAAAGTGGAAAGGGGCGGGAAAGGGTTCCTGCTGGATAAGTAGGATGCTAATGAATATACTTACATTCACGGTTGTTTGTAAACACCCAAGAGTGTGACACTCCAGCGCACCGAGGGCATCGATTGTAGATCCGGGACAAGGCATTACAAAGGCCGCCCGACATGCTGTGCAGGCCACTCGACCAGAGCGCCTGACGCATTTTCATAGAGGTTTTTACTGCCATGGTCCGACGCACGAAAGAAGAGGCTCAGGAAACCCGCAGGCAGATTCTGGAAGCTGCCGAGCAGGCTTTCTATGATCGAGGGGTTTCCCGCACGACGCTCGCCGACATTGCGGCCTTGGCTGGCGTGACCCGTGGCGCAATCTATTGGCATTTCAGCAACAAGGCCGATCTGGTCCAGGCGATGCTCGACAGCCTGCACGAGCCTCTTGAAGAAATGGCGCGGGCGAGCGAAAGCGAAGACGAAGTGGATCCGTTGGGATGGACGCGCAAGCTTCTCATCCATTTGTTTCAGCAAGTTGCCAGCGATCCTAAAACCCGCCGCATCAACGAAATTCTGTTTCATAAATTCGAATTTACCGACGAAATGTGTGACATGCGGCAACAACGGCAATTTGTCTGGCTTGACGCCAACGAGCGCATTGCACTGGCGCTCGGTAATGCTTCCCGGCAAGGCCAGCTTCCCGCTGACCTCAATCCGCAACGCGCAGCGATCTGTTTGCACGCTTATATACACGGCATCATCGGCCAGTGGCTGCTGGTCCCGGAGAGCTTCTCGCTGCAAGACGACGCAGAGCGACTGGTCGACGGCATTCTCGACATGCTCCGCTTCAGCCCGGCGTTACGCGACCCGGTGTCTCCCGCATCCTCAGTCAACTGATCCGCCAGCACCCCACCGCCACCTGGAAAAACTGAGCTGTGTGGCGCTTGGCCTGTATCTATACCGCGCCTGACCTTCGCTGAACAGGCGGTTTACCTTCGCTTTACCCCGCGATTACCGTGATTCAGCCTCCATTCAGGCATGGCTACCCATTGAAGTGCCGAATGCTGCCCTATTGCAATCTGGCGTCTACGCTTCCCCCCATAACCAATAAGAGTGGGGGCGAAGCGATGGCAGTCGTATCAAAACACGCATGCAGAAAACTCCTGATGGGTGCGCTTGCTGCCCTGAGTATCGGACAAGGCTGGGCAGCGGGCGACGAAGCTCAGGAATCGGCAGCGGCCAAGGGACTGCTGGAAAAAGCCGTAGCCCGTTACCGCGTCCAGGGGGACAAAGCACTGGCCGAATTCAGCCGTCAGGGCGAGTTCGTCGATGGCGAGCGTTATGTCTTCGTCACCGATACCAAAGGGATCATGCTTGCAAGTGGCGGGCCATCGGTGGCGTTGATCGGCCGTGATGTGTCCTCGGTGCTCGATCCCGAGCTGCAGAAAAACTTCAAGCAGGTGCTGCAGACCCCGGAAAGCGCCGGCGTTCAGCAGGCCGAGTATCGCTGGCAGAACTGGCGCGACGGCAAGGTTGAGCGCAAACGTGTGTATTTTCAGCGCATCGGCGATCGGGTTCTCGCCGTCGGCTACTACCTGCCGCGCGCTTCGCCGGAGCAAGCCAGGGCGTTGCTCGAGAAGGCGTCCAAAGCGCTTGAACAGGACAAGGACGGCACCCTTCGCGCCATCAACGACCTCAAGGGCGGATTTCTGCAAGATGATCTGTACGTCTTCGTGGTGAACGTCGACACCAAACGCTATGTGGCCCACGGCACCAACCTGCGGCTGGTGAACACCGATTTCAGCAAGGTCAAGGACCCGGAAGGCAAGCCGGTCGGCATTCCGATGCTTGAGCTGGTGAAGAAACAGGCCCAAGGCGAATACGAATACCGCTGGCGCAACCCGGTCACCAGCAAGATCGAACACAAGCACGCTTACGTGCGCAAGGTCGGTGAATTCCTGGTGGCGGTGGGTTATTACAGCGGCTGAGCATCCTCACAGGTTCGTTCATCGGTCCTTGTCGTCGCGCCCGCGCAGCTGGTTGTTGGGCATTGCCAGCGCAGCTGACAAACCCAGCAGTGAGACCGCCGCGCTGGCCATCAGCAGGTGCTGAAACGTCATCGACAGCTGCCCGCGCAGCAATTCAAGCGCGGGGCCGCTGGCGGCGTGCAGGCTGTCCATCAGCAAATTGCCCGAACCTTCGCCCGCCATTGAACGGCCTCCGACCTGGGCAATGCCGGAACCGGCGAGCATCGCCAGCAGCAGTGCCGACATCGTCGCCACACCGACCGCACCACCCAATGAGCGAAACAGGTTGGTCGTGCTGGTCGCCACGCCCATGTCTTTGACCTCCACCGAGTTCTGTGTGCCCACCAGCGACGTCGGGAATTGCATGCCGCTGGCGATGCCGGTGAGGACCATGAACAGACTCGTCAGAATGGCCGACTGCGGCGGCGTGAGGGCGATGCCGAGGATTGCCAGCGGCATCAACGCTGCGCCAGTGAGGATAATTGGCTTGTAACGTCCCGTCAGCGAAGTGCGGCGGCCGCCGAAGTACGCGCCCATGGGCATGCCGATGGCCAGTGGCATCAGGTGCAACGCCGCGCTGTCGGCACCTGCGCCGGTGACGGTCTGAAAGCGCAGCGGCAGCAGCACGATCAGCGAGATGGCCTGGAAGCTGGTGAAGAAAATCGTGCACCAGCAGAGCACCGCGCTGCGATTGGCGAACAGGTGCATCGGCAGCAGAGGCTCGCGCGTGCGCCGCTCATACAGCACAAAAATCACCAGTGCGAGCAGCGCCACCGACAGTTGCATGACCACCGACTGGTCGCGCCAGCCGTGGCCCTGCCCGATTTCGGTAATGCCCAGCAGCAGGGAGGTCAGGCCGATGATCATCAACACCGTGCCCAGGTAGTCGATCACCGGTTTGCGCTGAGGGACCGGCAAGCCGACCAGCGTTTTGCGCGCCACCCACCATGCCGCCAGCCCCAGCGGCAGATTGATAATGAAGACCCAGCGCCACGACAGGTACTCGGTCATGAAGCCACCGAGCACCGGCCCGGCCACGCTGGCCGCCGCGTACATGCCGCTGAAGTAACCCTGATAGCGGCCGCGCTCCCGGGGCGGGACGATGTCGCCGATGATCGCCTGGCTCACGGAAACCATGCCGCCGGCGCCGATGCCTTGCAGCACCCGCGCCAGCACCAGTTGTTCCATGCTCTGGGCCATGGCGCAGAACAGCGAGGCGAGGGTAAAGGTCGCCAGCCCGAACAGCATCAGGCGCCGCCGGCCGTATAAATCCCCGAGCTTGCCGTAAATCGGCACGGCCACGGTGAGCGCGACCATGTAGGCGGAGATCACCCAGGCGAGCAGGTCGAAATCCTGAAACTGGGCGGAGATGGCCGGCATCGAGACCGCAACGATGGTCTGATCCAGCGCGCTGAGAAACACGGCCATCATCAGCGCAAACAGAATGCTGCGGATGTCCGGACGGGGTTGATTAAGGCTCGTCACAGAAGGGACTCGACTGGCAGATTGACCCGCTGAACACCCGCAGGAATTTGTGCCAAGTCTAGTCCGTTAGCTTGCTAATCGATAGCAGGCTGTGGGGATTTTCGCAGTACGTTGACCCGCGTTACGTCGACCGGCAATTGCCGTCAACGAAGGGCGCTGAACGTCGCATCAGTGGGCACGCAATGCCCCATCGTGCAGACCACCGCCATGCGTGGCGTCTGCCGCATCTGTTCGATTCGGTAGGCACCTGCGGCATACAGGCTCAACACGGCAGTAACGGCGACGACATAAACGCACTGTCTTTTTATTGTGGTTCTCATGACATTTGCCTCGATCCGGTAGGACATCTGGTTCAGAGCGGACACTGTCAGTGTAGGTCGCTATTGGCGAGTGGACCGGGTGATGGGGATTGAATGTTTGTATCAGGCGGGCCGTTGGTGAAGAGCCAGCATTGCGCCGCTCAGCCAATCCGCCGTTCAGCCGCCTGCAGCGACAGCCAGTCCAGCAGGTCGAGCAGTGGCGAATGCACGCTGGCGCCCCTGGGATGCACGAAGTAATACGCCGCGCCGGTCCGCACTTTCAGCTCGAAGGGCATGACCAGACGCCCCGCGCTCAGGTCTTCACCGATCAGCGACCAGTCGCCAATGGCAACGCCCGAACCTTGTGAGGCGACGGTCATCGCCAGGTCCATCGTGTCGAAGTGCTGGCCCTGCTCGATATTGCCCGGCTTCGCCCCGGCGGCCTTCAGCCACAGCGTCCAGTCCCGCTCGTCGAGGGTAGGGTGCAGGAGCATGTGCCGCTCCAGATCGGCGAGGCGGGAGAGGGGATTGCCGGACGCCAGTGACGGCGAGCACACGGGCGTCAGTTGTTCATCGAACAGGTGCTGCACGTGGCTGGAATCACCCGGGTGCGCGCCGAACACCACGGCGGCATCGAAATCCTCCCGCCGAAAATCCACCGTGTGGGCGCTTGTGGTGGTCAGTTGCACTGGCACGTCAGGCCGCTCTTTCTGCCACTGCATCAGGCGCGGTAATAACCAGCGGCTGATGCAGGTGGGTGCCTTGATCTGCAGCGCCCTTGGTCTGGCATTGACCTGATCCACCGCTTCTTCGATCAGGCTGAACACCTGCTCGATGCGCGGCAGCAGTTCGCGGCCCTGGGCTGTCAGGCTCAAGCCCCGGGCCTGACGATTGAACAGGCGATAGCCCAGATGCGCTTCGAGCCCGGAGATCTGTCGGCTGACAGCGCCCTGGGTGATGTGCATTGCCTCCGCGGCTCGGGTGAAGTTGCAGCACTTCGCCGTGATCAGGAACGTATGCAGCGCTGGCAGGGGAGGAAGGCGTTTCATCGGCAGGTTAGCCATGAGCTGAGAACATGGCTAAGCATGACATTTTATGCGTTGTGGTCGATACGGCCCGCAGCTTCAATAGTCGCCTACTGAGCCTGGCAAATTGCAGGCGCGTCGGGCAAGACTTCACAAAAGGGGCAGGCACATGGCGACGTGCGGGGAAGTGCTGGTCAGGTTGCTGGAAGGTTACGGGGTCGAGCGGGTGTTCGGCATTCCGGGCGTGCACACGGTCGAGCTTTACCGGGGCCTGGCGGGGTCGTCGATCAGACACATCACCCCGCGTCATGAGCAGGGCGCAGGCTTCATGGCCGACGGTTATGCGCGCACCCGGGGCAAGCCCGGCGTCTGCTTCATCATCACCGGCCCCGGCATGACCAACATCACCACTGCGATGGGCCAGGCTTACGCGGACTCGATCCCCATGCTGGTGATTTCCAGCGTGCAGTCGCGCAGCCAATTGGGCGGCGGTCGCGGCAAGCTGCATGAACTGCCGTCCCAGAGTGCGCTCGTCGCGGGTGTCGCGGCCTTCTCCCACACGCTGATGTCTGCGGCTGAATTGCCGTCGGTGCTGGCCCGGGCGTTTGCGGTATTTCAAGCGGCGCGTCCGCGTCCCGTGCATATCGAGATCCCGCTGGATGTGTTGGTGGAAAATGCCGACGCCCTGCTGCACAGCCAACCGGTATCGGTGACCCGCGCGGGACCGGCGCCCTCAGCGATCAGGCAGATGGCACGTCTGTTGGCCACGGCGCAGCGGCCGTTGATTCTCGCGGGAGGCGGCGCCATTGACGCCGCCCCGGCGCTGACGCGTCTGGCGGAACGGCTGAACGCGCCGGTCGCGCTGACCATTAACGCCAAAGGCATGCTGCCGGGCGCTCACCCGCTGCTGATCGGCTCGACGCAGTCCCTCGATGCCACCCGTGGGGTCATTGAAAGCGCCGACGTGGTGCTGGCCATCGGCACTGAGCTGGCGGAGACCGATTACGACATCACCTTTCAGGGCCACTTCAAGATTCCGGGCGCGTTGCTGCGCATCGACATCGATCCCGATCAGACCGTGCGCAACTTTGCGCCGACCCTCGGGCTGGTGTCCGACGCTCAATACGCCGCCGAGGCTTTGTTCGATGCGCTGGCCGACGAAGTGCTGGCAACACGCAGCGAGGAGTGGGGCGCTGCGTGGGTTGCGGAGCTGAGGACAAGTCTTGAGGCGGGCTGGGACGATGCCACCCGTGGGCAGACGCTGTTCTTGCAAACGGTGCTCGAAGCGCTGCCGGACGCCGTGATCGTGGGCGACTCGACCCAGCCGGTCTACACAGGCAACCTGACCCTCGACCTCGACAAGCCCAGGCGCTGGTTCAACTCATCAACCGGTTACGGAACCCTGGGTTACGCATTGCCCGCCGCCGTGGGCGCCTGGCTGGGCAGTCGCGACGCTGGAGAGTCCAATTCAGTGGTGTGCCTGATCGGTGATGGCGGTTTGCAGTTCACCTTGTCCGAACTGGCGAGTGCGGTGGAAGCGCGAACGCCGATTATCGTGCTGCTGTGGAATAACCAGGGTTACGAAGAGATCAAGAAGTACATGGTCAACCGCGCCATTGAGCCCATCGGCGTTGACATTTACACGCCTGATTTCATCGGTGTGGCCAAAGCGCTGGGGTGCGCCGCGGAGGCGGTGGGCAGCGTTGAGCAATTGACCGCCGCCCTGCACTCAGCCAGCCAGCGCAGCGGTCCGACGTTGATCGAGATCGACCAGGCTCAATGGATGAGCAGCTGCGTCTGACGGTTTCATCTGGCGGACCGAGACGGCGTATTCACCGCCTGATCAAACCGTGCTGCGCAGGCGCGCCAGATCCCGCAACGGTGGCGCGCCGAACAGGCGGCTGTATTCGCGGCTGAACTGCGAAGCGCTTTCGTAGCCGACCCGGTAGCCAGCGGCCGAGGCTTCGAGGCCGTCCGCCAGCATCAAACGCCGCGCCTCTTGCAAGCGCAGTTGCTTCTGGTATTGCAACGGGCTCATGGCGGTGACGGATTTGAAACGGTGGTGCAGCGTCGAGACGCTCAGGTTCACCTCCCTCGCCAGATCTTCAATCCGCAATGGCTCCTGGAAATGGTCGTTGAGCCACTTGATCGCCTGGGTGACGCGATGGGTCTGGCAGTTGGAGATGGCGATTTCATACAGCCGATGCCCTTCACTCCCACGCAGCAGCCGGTAAAGGATCTCCCGGTTGATCAGCGGTGCGAGCATGGGAATGTCTTTCGGCGTGTCCAGCAGACGGATCAGCCGGATGACAGCATCGAGCAGCTGTGAATCGATCCGCTCGACGTACATGCCACGCCCGCTGTGACCCGTGGGCACGCTCATCGGACCGGCCTCGGCGATCAATGCGTTGATTTCGACCGGATCGATTTCCAGGCGCAAGGCCAGGTGCGGCTCTTCCGGTGTCGCGTAAATCACCTTGCCGCTGATGGGTAGCGCCACCGACAGCACCAGGTAGTTGAGCGGGTCGTAGGTGTACAGCTCGCCGCCCAGCGTTACGTCCTTGCGGCCCTGAGCCATGATGCACAACGCCGGTTGCACCAGCCCCGGCACCGATTGCGAGGGACGATCGTGGCGAACCATGAACAGCGGCTTGATCACCGTCTGGAAGCTGCCATCGACGGGGGCATGCCGGCGGATCAGTTCTGCCAGCTCGGCACGCTGCTGCGTCATCTGCGCGCTCAGCTCGGCAACAGGTCGAGCATCCGGAGCGGACGGCGCAAGAGCGGATAGCGACATGGGGAATTCCTCTGACAGGGCGTTAATGCAGCACAGCTTATTTTTGGGCAAGCGCAAGCGTTAGGCGAATCCTGCCGGATGCTTGCCTGATTCTGTTACCGATGTGTTGCGTTGCCATGAACGGGCCCTGTTCGCCCGGGATGGTTGCTCGAAAGTCCATGTGCATCGCGCGGCACAGCGGCGAGGCCGGCCATCACGATGAACCTGCCAGCGCAGAATCAGGCAATAACCGGGCAGTAATTGGCTACCGCACGGCGCGTGCCTGCCCCTAACCTTTACTTCCCGCCGCAGCCTGTTTCATCGATTCCCGATCCCGAAGTACGGCGCCCACGGCAAAGACACGCACGTAAAGAAAAGGAGCGCAGAGCATGCTAAATACATCAGTCGTGAGCCATTGGGTTTCTGTCCGCGCCCGGCCCGGACACGGTGCGCAATTGGGCGCCCGTTTGAGCAGCCTGATCAGCCCGTCCGCCGCCGCGTCGGGTTGCCTGCACTTCGCGCTGCAGAAGTCTCTGACAGACGACGACTTCTGGGTCATCACCGGCACCTGGGCCGACCCCTCCGCAATGAACGACTGGTTCGCCGCCCCTGAGCTCAACCTGTTTTCCGAACTACTGACCGATTTGCTGGTGGCGAGCCTGGATTTTCAGACCTTCGCCACGGTAACGCCGGCTCAGGCACAGAAGGCTCATGTCGCTGCCTGTGATCGCCTGGCGGGATAAAGGGTTGAGTGCTGTCGCTCACGGGCGCGGCCAATACGCCAGAGAAGAAAACATTTCGAGTGTTCAAACGCCTGCGTTTAAACTCCTGCCTTCATTTTTTACAGCAGGGCGTCGGACCATGGCACGCAAAGAATTTCAGCATCACGAAGCCGTCTCGGCAGCGGTCCCCGGTGATGACGGCTATAGCGCCGCGATCGCGGTCAAGGCACGGGTCATGGGCGGTGCGCCAACCTTTCACCGCGTGCTCGCCGAACAGAAATTCGCCACCGCGTTCGCGGCTGACGACGCCGCCGTAAAAGAGCTGGAGCGGCTCGCCGACGTCACCCAAGAGGGCGAACTGGTATTCGCCCCGAACTGATCAGCCTTTTGGCCGGTACATTTTGAACAGTGACTCTGCGCTCAGCTGGAAGTAGTCAGCCGGGCCGCCGCCGCGCAGGATGGGCTCGCCGGCTGCGGTGTCATACACACCTTCCTTCAGCAGCCGCTTGGCAATATGCACTGCCACCACTTCCCCCAGAATCAGCCAGCTCGGCACGACTTCCTTGTCGGCGCGTTGCAGCTGGATGATCTGCGTCACTTTGCATTCGAACGAAACCGGCGTCTCCTTTACCCTCGGCACGGAAACGATGCGCGACGGTTCTGCGGTCAGGCCGGCTAGCTCGAACTCACTCACGTCCGCCGGCACTGCCGCGCAACTCATGTTCATCTGCTCGGCCAGGCTGCGCGTGGCGAGGTTCCAGACGAACTCGCCGGTCTGCTCGATGTTGTTCAGGCTGTCTTTTCGGCCGATGCTGCAGAACCCGATGATGGGCGGCACATAGTTGAAGGCGTTGAAGAAGCTGTAGGGCGCCAGGTTCAGCTTGCCCTCTGCGTCCTGGGACGAGATCCAGCCAATCGGGCGTGGACCGACGATGGCGTTGAACGGGTCGTGGGGCAGTCCATGACCTTTGGACGGCTCGTAGAAATGAATATCGTCTGACATGGTGTGTTCCTGAATGTGGGTGTGCGGGCGTGCCGGCGCACGGTGAGCGCGTGCACGGAATGCAGGCCGACATAGTGCAAGGCATTGGATGAGGATTCCAGCGACCTCCGAACCCCGCGCAAAAAAAAAGCCCGACAAGTGTCGGGCTACAAAGGGAGTTCAGGAGGTGGAACATGAAGCGGTAAACATGAAACGGTGGGCATGGTGCGGATAACGCTTAGCTGGCGCGATTGGCACCGACGCGATCAGCGCCATCAGCGGCCAGACGGTTTGCACCGATATGGTCAGCGCCATCGGCAGCCTGGCGGTTGTTACCTACGCGGTCAGCGCCGTCGGCGGCGAGGCGATTGGCACCAATGTGATCGGAGCCATCGGAAGCCTGACGATACGAACCGGTGTGCGATGCATTGGTGTGGGAAGAACCGCCTTCTGCGACAACAGTGCCGTTAAAGGCAGAGTGCTGTTCGGAAACGGGCAGAGCGAAGGCGCTCGATGCCAGAATGGAGAGACTAATACCAAAAATAATATTCGACGTTTTCATAAGTGTTGCTCCAGTAAGTTCAATAATGTTTTCAACTTGGGAATGGAGCCAATGTTACGCGCGTGCAGATTAAGTTGAAGTTAACGCTGTTGCTATCGACCATCGTTAAAAATGATAGTGGGCTGGAGCGCCCGGTTTTAAAGCGTCGGCGAGACATTTGCGCTGGAATGAGGCAATTTTCACCGGCGACGGCGAATTTGCCTGTTGACTCTGGTGGGTGTTATTTGCTAGCTCGGTGCGCGGCGGGGAGAGGGATCGAGCATGCCAGCTATAGAAAACGAGATGGATACGCGATTCGCTGCTGACCCACATCTGTCAGGAGACCAGTCAAATCGGGGGGTTCAGGTTTCCACGTGCGGGAAAAATTAAGCCCGGCATAAAGCCGGGCTGAGAGTGCGTCATGGGTGTATCAGCTCAGGCGATTTGCACCAACATGGTCCGAGCCATCAGCGGCCTGGCGGTTTGCACCCACGCGGTCAGCACCGTCAGCAGCGAGGCGGTTGGCGCCTACGTGGTCCGAGCCATCAGCGGCCTGGCGGTTTGCACCGACGCGGTCAGCACCGTCAGCAGCGAGGCGGTTGGCGCCTACGTGGTCCGAGCCATCAGCGGCCTGACGGTTTGCACCGACGCGGTCAGCACCGTCAGCAGCGAGGCGGTTGGCACCGACGTGGTCCGAACCGTCAGCAGCGACACGACCGATATTAGTGTGGGACGAGCCGTTTTCTGCAACGACTGCAGCATTAACTTCGTGGTGTGCTTCAACAGCGGGGAGTGCAAAGGCGCTGCTGGCAAGAATAGAGAAAGCGAGGCCGAAGATCAGTTTGTTAGTTTTCATGGTAGTTGCTCCAGATCGATTTAGTTAGTGGGTAACTCGGTATGGAGTGAACTTTACTCGCCTCTGAATTATTAAGAAGTCAATCGCATTGGTAGCGATCATCGCTGAAATTGATACTGCGAAAAGCGAGCGTTATTCATGCACTTAGCCGCGCCTGCGAATGCAAAAGGGCAGCTCATGTGAGTGAGCTGCCTTTGTTTTTGCCGTCCGGGAGGGCTGAGCGAGACGATTCGCCAGCCCGGTCTCGGGTCAGTCGGTTTCGATCCGCGAGTGCTTGCGGGTGTCCTTCATGAACACGTACACCAGCAGCGACACCGCGATGCAGGCGGTGACGTACCAGTAGTAACCGGTCTCCATGCCGATGCTCTTGAACCACAGCGCGATGTATTCGGCCGTGCCGCCGAAGATCGACACCGTCAGTGCGTACGGCAGGCCGACGCCCAGGGCGCGGATCTCGGTCGGGAACAGTTCGGCTTTCACCACGGCGTTGATCGACGTGTAGCCGCTGACGATGATCAGCGCGGCCATGATCAGGAAGAACGCGCCCCACCAGCTTTGGATGGTATGCAGCGTGGTGAGGATCGGCACGGTACACAACGTGCCCAGCACGCCGAAGGCAATCAGGATCGGGCGGCGGCCAATCTTGTCAGACAGCGCGCCGATCACCGGTTGCAACAGCATGAACAGGAACAGCGTAGCGGCAGAAATGGTCGTGGAGTCGGTGATGCTCATGCCCACCGTGTTCACCAGGTATTTCTGCATGTAGGTGGTGTAGGTATAGAAGGCCAGGGTGCCGCCCATGGTCAGGCCGACGACGGTCATCAGCTCTTTCGGATGGCGCATCAGCGTGCGCATCAGGCTTTCTTTGGGTTTGTCCTTCTTGCGGGTGAACGACTCGGTTTCTTCCATCCCGCGACGCAGGAACAGAGCCACCACCGCGCACAACGCGCCAATGGCAAACGGGATGCGCCAGCCCCATGTTTGCAGCTGTTCAGTGGTCAGTGTCTGTTGCAGGACGATCAGCACGGCCAGCGCGATGAGCTGGCCGGAGATCAGCGTCACGTACTGGAAGCTGGAGAAAAAGCCGCGGCGTTCTTTGGTCGCCATCTCGCTGAGGTACGTCGCCGAGGTGCCGTACTCGCCACCCACCGACAGTCCCTGCAACAGGCGGGCGAACACCAGCATGATCGGCGCGCCGACCCCGATGGTTTCGTAACCGGGGGTGAGGGCGATGATCAGCGAGCCGAAACACATCAACAGCACCGACGCCATCAGCGCGGCCTTGCGGCCTTTGCGGTCTGCGTAGAGGCCCATGAGCCAGCCGCCGATGGGGCGCATCAGAAAGCCCACGGCAAAGATCGCGGCGGTGTTGAGCAATTGGGCGGTGGTGTCGCCCTTGGGGAAGAAGACTTTGGCGAAGTAGAGGGAGAAGGCGGCGTAGACGTACCAGTCGTACCACTCGACCATGTTGCCGACCGAACCGCTGAAAATGGATTTCAGGCGACTTCCGGTGGTTTTCTCGGCGGCTGGCGCGGCAGCCGTTCCGTGGGAGGCAGAATTGGGGATGGCCATGGGATTTCCTGCAAGTCATTGTTGTTAGAAGGAACGCATCGAGGCGGTCTGACGACAGTGATAGCAGGACCTGTGCCAAAGGCTGAAAGCCCCTGTTTAGAAGGGTTGGGATTGTGCGAGTGCGCGGAAATCCGCTTGTTGCCTAAAACCCATGAGCGAAAATCCGCTCACTTCCCTATCTGGCGGCGGTGAAGCCAATTCCCGGCTGAAGCCGGTCCTACACTGATCAGCGGCGAACAGTGAGATCTGGTGGCAGACGCTGGTCTCTTCCCGGCGGAATGAGCCGGTCCCACGGAATCACCGCATACTTTAGTGGGACCGGCTTTAGCCGGGAATGCGTCGGTTGTCACACCGCAGAGCAATTGGCGTACTGCAGATCTGTAGGAGCGCGCTTGCCCGCGAAGGCGTAGGCACGTACGACCGTTATGCGTCGGATGTACCGGCCTCTTCGCGGGCAAGCG
>NZ_JBTOPV010000005.1:0-133201 GCF_055284355.1 Pseudomonas sp. HP_01
CACTCGGCTCGGTTTTGTTTGTTTGGTGCCCAGAAGAAGACTCGAACTTCCACGACCTTGCGGTCACCAGCACCTGAAGCTGGCGTGTCTACCAATTTCACCATCTGGGCATGGCGCTGATTTAATTAGATTTTTCGCAGGAGTGCAACTGAATTTTTGAATTTCTTCGGGAGGCTGTTCAGCGATTCGTTTGCCCCATGGGAGAGGGCAGCGGAAGTGATCTACGCTGAGCGCTGTTTGCCAGACTTGACTTTTCAAACCATAAAATGCACAAAACCGAGCCAAGGCTCGGTTTCGTTGAATTGGTGCCCAGAAGAAGACTCGAACTTCCACGACCTTGCGGTCACCAGCACCTGAAGCTGGCGTGTCTACCAATTTCACCATCTGGGCAGTTCGTTGATTTCATTCGATATTTCGTTTGATTTCAACTACAACTTGGCAGTGCCGTCGTTGTGGGGCGCATCTTACGGAGGAGATTGAAGGCTGTAAAGCCCCCGTGCAAAAATAATTTGAAATAGCGAAAAGTCCCAGCAAACGCTGTCTTCGCGTTTCAATCTGGTATATGCCAAACTAATTACATACAGATAAGGTGAATTCATTCTAATGGCCGATTGGCAGTCCCTCGATCCCGAGGCCGCTCGTGAAGCGGAAAAATACGAAAACCCCATCCCTAGCCGTGAGCTGATTCTGGCGCACCTCTCCGAGCGCGGTTCGCCCGCTGCCCGCGAGCAGTTGGTGGAAGAGTTTGGCCTGACGACTGAAGATCAGATCGAGGCCTTGCGACGTCGGCTCCGTGCCATGGAGCGCGACGCGCAATTGATTTACACCCGTCGCGGCACGTACGCGCCAGTCGACAAGCTGGACCTCATCCTGGGTCGCATCAGCGGCCACCGTGACGGCTTCGGCTTTCTGGTCCCGGATGACGGTTCCGACGACCTGTTCATGAGCCCTGCGCAAATGCGCCTGGTGTTCGATGGTGACCGTGCATTGGCGCGCGTCTCGGGTCTTGACCGTCGCGGTCGCCGCGAAGGCGTGATCGTCGAAGTCATCTCCCGCGCGCACGAAACCGTAGTGGGCCGCTATTTCGAAGAAAGCGGCATCGGTTTCGTCCAGCCGGACAACCCTAAGATCCAGCAAGAAGTGCTGATTACCCCGGGCCGTAACAACGGCGCCAAGGTCGGTCAGTTCGTCGAGGTGAAAATCACCCACTGGCCGACCCCGCGTTTCCAGCCGCAAGGCGACGTGGTTGAGGTGGTGGGCAATTACATGGCGCCCGGCATGGAGATCGATGTCGCGCTGCGTACCTACGACATCCCTCACGTCTGGCCCGAGGCTGTGCTGAAAGAAGCCGCCAAGCTCAAGCCGGAAGTCGAAGAGAAGGACAAGGAAAACCGCGTCGATCTGCGTCACCTTCCATTCGTCACCATCGACGGCGAAGATGCTCGCGACTTCGATGATGCTGTTTTCTGCGAAGCCAAACCCGGCAAGCTGCGCCTGTTCTCCGGCGGCTGGAAGCTCTACGTGGCCATCGCCGACGTATCAAGCTACGTGAAACTCGGTTCGGCGCTGGACGCTGAGTCTCAGGTGCGCGGCAACTCGGTGTATTTCCCCGAGCGCGTGATCCCGATGCTGCCTGAGCAACTGTCCAACGGCTTGTGCTCGCTGAATCCGCTGGTTGATCGTCTGGCGATGGTCTGCGAGATGACGATTTCCAAAACCGGCGAGATGACCGACTACGTTTTCTACGAAGCCGTGATTCACTCCCATGCGCGTCTGACCTACAACAAAGTCAGCTCGATGCTGGAGCATCCGAAAGCCGCCGAAGCCAAGCAGCTGCGCGAGCAGTATGGCGACGTCGTGCCGCACCTGAAGCAGCTTTATGCGCTGTACAAAGTCCTGCTGGGTGCCCGGCATGTTCGCGGTGCCATCGATTTTGAAACCCAGGAAACCCGGATCATTTTCGGGACCGAGCGCAAAATCGCCGAGATCCGTCCGACCACTCGCAACGATGCGCACAAGCTGATTGAAGAGTGCATGCTTGCGGCGAACGTGGCGACTGCAGCGTTTCTCAAGAAGCACGAGATTCCTGCGCTGTACCGCGTCCACGACGGTCCGCCGCCTGAGCGCCTGGAAAAGCTGCGTGCTTTCCTCGGCGAATTGGGTCTTTCCCTGCACAAGGGCAAAGACGGCCCGACGCCGAAGGACTATCAAGCGCTGCTCGAAACCATCAAGGACCGTCCGGATTACCACCTGATCCAGACCGTTATGTTGCGTTCGTTGAGTCAGGCGGTATACAGCTCCGATAATCACGGCCACTTCGGCTTGAATTACGAGGCGTACACCCACTTCACCTCGCCGATTCGTCGCTACCCGGACTTGCTGACTCACCGCGCCATCCGCAGTGTGATCCGCTCCAAGCAGGAAACGCCGCACGTTCGCCGTGCCGGTGCTCCTGTCATTCCGAAGGCGCGCATTTACCCATACGACGAGCCGATGCTCGAGCAGTTGGGCGAGCAGTGCTCGATGAGCGAGCGCCGTGCCGATGAGGCGACCCGCGACGTCACGAACTGGCTGAAATGCGAGTTCATGAAAGACCGCGTTGGCGAGTCGTTCCCGGGCGTGATCACAGCTGTCACCGGCTTTGGTCTGTTCGTAGAGCTGACCGATATCTACGTCGAAGGCTTGGTCCACGTCACCGCATTGCCGGGTGACTACTACCACTTCGATCCGGTCCACCATCGTCTGGCTGGCGAGCGCACGGGTCGTAGCTTCCGCCTGGGCGACACCGTTGAAGTGCGCGTCATGCGCGTTGATCTTGACGAGCGCAAGATCGACTTCGAAATGTCCGAAAAGACCACCAGCGCGCCCATTGGCCGTAAGCGTCGAACGTCTGAACCTGCTGCGGCAGATAAGGGCAAGGACTCAAAGGAATCGTCATCTGCTTCCAAGTCTGGTCGCCGCACTGCGAAAGAGCCTGTTGCCGAGGCCTATCGGCCCGGTGACGCGGCTGCCAAGAACGCAGAAGTGCGCAAAAGCCGGGAAATGAAGAAAGCGCTGCTGACCGAAGCCAAGGGTGGTAGCAAGGCATCGTCGGGAAAGTCGACGAGTGATTCCGCTGGCGCATCAGGTAAAACCAGCAAACATCGCAAGGGGTCGTCCAAGTCGGGCTCGACCTCTGCTTCGGGCAGTGGCAGCGTGCGCAAACCTAAGGCTAAGTCATGAGTCAGCTGGAAAAAATCTACGGTGTTCATGCCGTAGAGGCGCTGTTGCGTCATCACCCAAAGCGGGTCAAACAGATCTGGCTGGCTGAAGGGCGCAGCGACCCACGGGTTCAGGTGCTCATCGAGCTTGCCGCGCAGAACCGTGTGTCGGTGGGGCAGGCCGAGCGTCGCGAAATGGACGCCTGGGTAGAAGGTGTTCATCAGGGCGTGGTGGCGGACGTCAGTCCGAGCCAGGTCTGGGGCGAGGCAATGCTCGACGAGCTGCTGGACCGCACCGAAGGTCCGCCGCTGATCCTGGTGCTGGATGGAGTCACCGATCCTCATAATCTCGGTGCCTGCCTGCGGACTGCCGATGCGGCGGGCGCACTGGCAGTGATCGTGCCCAAGGACAAGTCCGCGACATTGACGCCGACCGTTCGGAAAGTGGCATGCGGTGCGGCGGAGGTCATTCCTCTCGTCGCCGTGACCAACCTGGCGCGCACGCTGGAAAAACTCCAGCAGCGCGGCCTGTGGGTCGTCGGCACTGCGGGTGAGGCGGAGCAGGAGTTGTACCAGCAGGACCTGACCGGCCCGACCATTCTGATCATGGGCGCCGAAGGCAAAGGCATGCGACGCCTGACCCGCGAGCATTGCGACTATCTGGTGCGCCTGCCGATGGCGGGTAGCGTCAGCAGCCTCAACGTTTCGGTCGCGACAGGCGTCTGCCTGTTCGAAGCCCTGCGCCAGCGCGCCGCTGCCAAGAAGTAGTTGTCAGTAGCGAGCTTCAAGCTGCAAGCCTCAAGCTCGAGCCAGTCACGCTCCGGCTTGTAGCTTGTAGCTCAGCGTCATTGTTCAAATATTCACCAATCTCCTTGCGCCCCTCCGACCCCTTCTCTACAATTGCGCCCCTTGCTGTCATGGCAGGCGCTCATGTGCCTGTCCCTGTGCAAGATAAACCAGTGTTATTCACTCCTTGTCTGACCGCTTTGGCGGCAGGCTACAACCCGTAAGGAGCATTCATGCGTCATTACGAAATCATCTTTCTGGTTCACCCGGACCAGAGCGAGCAAGTCGGCGGCATGGTTGAGCGTTACACCAAGCTGATCGAAGAAGACGGCGGCAAGATCCACCGTCTGGAAGATTGGGGCCGTCGTCAACTGGCCTACGCAATCAACAATGTTCACAAGGCTCACTACGTGATGCTGAACGTTGAGTGCACTGGCAAGGCTCTGGCCGAGCTGGAAGACAACTTCCGTTACAACGATGCCGTGATCCGTAACCTTGTCATCCGTCGCGACGAAGCTGTTACTGGCCAGTCCGAGATGCTCAAGGCTGAAGAAAACCGCAGTGAGCGCCGTGAGCGTCGCGACCGTCCTGAGCACTCCGACGCCGATGGCGCCGATGGTGATGACAGCGACAACAGCGATAACGCTGACGAGTAATCCACGGACCTTTTGAGGAGCCCATTACATGGCACGTTTCTTCCGTCGTCGTAAATTCTGCCGCTTCACAGCTGAAAATGTGAAGGAGATCGATTACAAAGATCTCAACACCCTGAAAGCCTACGTATCTGAAACCGGCAAGATCGTTCCTAGCCGCATTACTGGTACCAAAGCTCGTTATCAGCGTCAGCTGGCTACCGCTATCAAGCGCGCCCGCTTCCTGGCCCTGTTGGCCTACACCGACAGCCACGGCCGCTGAGACCAGGTAGTCGACAAACGCAGTAAGGGATAGATCGCATGCGCGCCATGGCTGAATTCATCATGCGCGGCCGCATGCAGGCCACTCTCGTAGTGGTTGGATGTGCGGCATTGCCGCTGTTGTTCTGGTTGAGTGCTGCCGCAGGTTGCCTTGTGCTCCTGCGACGCGGGATGAGTGACGCCCTCGGCGTCCTTGCCTGGGCTCTGCTGCCGGCGTTGGTCTGGTGGTATTTCGGTGAACCTCGCACCCTGATGGTGTTGCTGGGTTCCTGGGGGCTGGCCGCCGTGTTGCGCGCCAGCGAGTCCTGGGTCCGCGTGCTGCTGGTCAGCGTGGCGGTTGGATTGTTGTATGCAGTGGTTCTGGGCGCGGTCTTTCGCGAGCCCATCGAAGCCATGGCGGGGGAGCTGCAAAAGCTCTTGCCCCACGTCTTCGGTGATGTCTACCAGCAGATGTCGGTAGAAGAGCGAGCGCGTCTGGGGGCACTGATTACACCGGTCCTCAACGGCCTGATTGCAGCATTGTTGCAGATCGTCAGCGTGGTATGCCTGCTCCTTGGGCGGTACTGGCAGGCGTTGTTGTATAACCCGGGCGGTTTCGGGCGCGAATTTCGCAGCCTGAAACTCCCGCGGGCACCGATGCTGGTGCTGCTGGTGTGCATGTTGGTGGGGCCGAACTTCGGTCCTCAACTGGCGATGCTGACACCGTTGTGCAGCGTGCCGCTCATGTTCGCGGGCCTGGCCCTGATTCACGGTCTGGTGGCTGCAAAGCGCCTGACACGGTTCTGGCTGGTGGGGTTGTACGTCACGCTGTTGCTGTTCATGCAGCTGATCTACCCGTTGCTGGTGGTGTTTGCCATTGTCGACAGCCTGATTGATTTTCGCGGCCGTCTGGCGTCGAAAGACGCCGATAACGGTTCTGCGAACGGTGAAGGTTAAAGTTAAGAGGTTTTACCAAATGGAACTCATCCTGCTGGAAAAAGTCGCCAACCTGGGCAACCTGGGCGATAAAGTAAACGTTAAGGCTGGCTACGGTCGTAACTTCCTGCTGCCTTTCGGCAAAGCAACCGCTGCAACCGCTGCCAACGTGGCCGCGTTTGAAGAGCGTCGTGCAGAGCTGGAAAAAGCTGCCGCCGAGAAGAAAGCTTCTGCTGAAACTCGTGCTGCTCAACTGGCTGAGCTGGAAGTGACTATCACTGCCACCGCTGGTGACGAAGGCAAGCTGTTCGGTTCGATCGGTACTCACGACATCGCTGACGCACTGACCGCCTCCGGCGTTGAAGTGGCTAAAGCTGAAGTTCGTCTGCCGAACGGCACCATCCGTAACGTTGGCGAATACGACGTAGCCGTGCACCTGCACAGCGATGTTGAAGCTACCGTTCGCGTTGTTGTTGTAGCTGCTTAAGCAGTATGGTTTCTGCACTTCGGTGCAGAAGTCTGACCGGCTGATGAGTTGCTCCTCGGTCGGTTAGCATTGGGCACGTTCCTGTTCGCAGGTCGTGCCCTTTGTCATTTCTGAGTATCCTGATTCAACCCCCCTGATTTCCGTGTGGCCATGAACGACATCTCCGCTCCCGAGCAATATGACCTGCAAACCGCTGCCCTGAAGGTGCCGCCGCATTCCATCGAGGCCGAACAGGCCGTGCTCGGTGGTTTGATGCTGGACAACAACGCCTGGGAGCGCGTGCTTGATCAGGTGTCGGATGGCGACTTCTATCGTCATGACCACCGTCTGATATTCCGCGCTATCGCCAAGCTGGCCGATCAGAACCAGCCGATCGACGTTGTGACCCTGGCCGAACAGCTGGACAAAGAAGGCCAGACTTCGCAAGTCGGTGGCCTGGGCTACCTGTCCGAGCTGGCGAAGAACATTCCGTCTGTTGCGAACATCAAGGCCTATGCCCAGATCGTTCGTCAGCGCGCGACGCTGCGCCAGTTGATCGGCATAAGCACCGAGATCGCCGACAGTGCGTTCAACCCGGAAGGGCGTACCGCTGAAGAGATTCTCGACGAGGCCGAACGGCAGATCTTTCAAATCGCCGAGGCGCGGCCAAAGACAGGCGGTCCGGTCAGCGTCAACGACCTGCTGACCCGTGCCATTGACCGCATCGACACGCTGTTCAACATCGGCGACGGCATTACCGGCCTCTCCACGGGCTACGCCGACCTGGACGAAAAGACCAGTGGTCTGCAGCAGTCTGACCTGATCATCGTCGCAGGCCGTCCGTCGATGGGTAAGACTACCTTCGCGATGAACCTCGTGGAAAACGCGGTGCTGCGCAGCGACAAGGTGGTGCTGGTTTACTCGCTTGAGATGCCAGGCGAATCGCTGATCATGCGTATGCTTTCGTCGCTGGGTCGTATCGACCAGACCAAGGTGCGTTCTGGTCAGCTCGATGACGATGACTGGCCGCGCCTGACATCGGCGGTCAACCTGCTCAACGATCGCAAGCTGTTCATCGACGACACCGCCGGCATCAGCCCGTCGGAGATGCGTGCGCGTACCCGGCGTCTGGTCCGCGAACACGGCGACATCGGCCTGATCATGATCGACTACCTGCAGCTGATGCAGATCCCTGGCTCGAGCGGCGATAACCGGACGAACGAGATTTCCGAGATCTCCCGTTCCCTGAAAGCGCTCGCCAAGGAATTCAATTGCCCGGTCGTCGCGCTGTCCCAGCTCAACCGCTCCCTGGAGCAGCGTCCCAACAAGCGCCCGGTGAACTCCGACTTGCGGGAATCCGGAGCGATCGAGCAGGACGCCGACGTCATCATGTTCGTGTACCGGGATGAGGTGTATCACCCCGAGACCGAACACAAGGGCATCGCTGAAATCATCATCGGCAAGCAGCGGAACGGCCCGATCGGGTTCATCCGGCTGGCTTTCATCGGCAAGTACACCCGCTTCGAAAACCTCGCGCCGGGTAGTTACAACTTTGATGATGATGAATAAGTAGGGCTCTGGATCGCGACTTTGAGGCCCGAAGGGCTCCAGAGTCGAGAGTCATGCCGATCACTTATCCGACTACTGTCGTCGGACTTGATCAAAATTTGTGCTATTCTCCGCGACCGCGAATTTCCACGCGAAATCGCCCCCTGACACGAACACTGGTCATCGATATGCAAGCAGCCAAGCCGTTATTTGACTATCCGAAATACTGGGCCGAATGTTTCGGACCAGCGCCTTTCCTGCCGATGAGCCGGGAAGAAATGGATCAGCTTGGCTGGGATTCCTGCGACATCATCATTGTCACGGGTGATGCCTACGTCGATCACCCCTCGTTTGGCATGGCAATCATCGGCCGGCTGCTGGAGTCCCAGGGCTTCCGCGTGGGGATCATTGCGCAGCCTGACTGGAAGTCAAAAGACGACTTCATGAAGCTCGGCGAGCCGAACCTGTTCTTCGGCGTCGCGGCCGGCAACATGGATTCGATGATCAACCGTTACACCGCCGACAAAAAGATTCGCTCCGACGATGCGTACACGCCGGGCGGCATGGCGGGCAAGCGTCCGGACCGTGCGAGTCTGGTCTACAGCCAGCGCTGCAAGGAAGCCTACAAGAACGTGCCGATCGTTCTGGGTGGCATCGAAGCATCGCTGCGCCGCATCGCTCACTACGACTACTGGCAGGACAAGGTTCGCAACTCGATCCTGATCGACGCCTGCGCCGATATCCTGCTGTACGGCAACGCCGAGCGGGCCATCGTCGAAGTGGCCACCCGCCTGTCCTATGGCGAGACGATCGAAAGCATCACCGATGTGCGCGGCACGGCATTCATTCGTCGTGATACGCCGGAAGGCTGGTACGAAGTCGACTCCACGCGCATCGACCGTCCAGGCAAGATCGACAAGATCATCAACCCGTACGTGAACACTCAAGACACCCAGGCCTGCGCCATTGAGCAGGAAAAGGGTGACGTTGAGGATCCGAACGAAGCGAAGGTCGTGCAGATTCTGGCGAGCCCGCGCATGACCCGCGACAAGACGGTCATCCGCCTGCCGTCGATGGAGAAGGTCCGCGGCGACGCGGTTCTTTATGCCCACGCCAACCGCGTGCTGCACCTGGAAACCAACCCGGGCAACGCTCGCGCGCTGGTTCAGAAGCACGGCGAGGTGGACGTCTGGTTCAACCCGCCGCCCATTCCGATGACCACCGAAGAAATGGACTACGTGTTCGGCATGCCCTACGCGCGCATTCCGCACCCGGTGTACGGCAAGGAGAAGATCCCGGCCTACGACATGATCCGTTTCTCGGTGAACATCATGCGCGGCTGCTTCGGCGGCTGTACGTTCTGCTCGATCACCGAGCACGAAGGCCGGATCATCCAGAACCGTTCCCACGATTCGATCATTCGCGAGATTGAAGAGATCCGTGACAAGGTTCCTGGTTTTACCGGCGTGATTTCCGACCTCGGCGGGCCGACGGCGAACATGTATCGCATCGCCTGCAAGAGCCCGGAAATCGAATCCGCGTGCCGCAAGCCGTCGTGCGTGTTCCCTGGTATCTGCCCGAACCTGAATACCGATCACTCGGCGTTGATTCAGCTGTACCGCAGCGCCCGTGAACTGCCCGGCGTGAAGAAGATTCTGATCGCCTCTGGTCTGCGTTACGACCTGGCCGTGGAATCGCCCGAGTACGTCAAGGAGCTGGTGACGCACCACGTCGGCGGTTACCTGAAGATTGCGCCTGAGCACACCGAAGAAGGTCCGCTCAACCAGATGATGAAGCCGGGCATTGGCAGCTATGACAAATTCAAGCGCATGTTCGAGAAGTACTCAAAGGAAGCAGGCAAAGAGCAGTACCTGATTCCTTACTTCATTGCGGCCCACCCGGGCACGACCGACGAAGACATGATGAACCTGGCGCTGTGGCTCAAGGGCAACGGCTTCCGTGCGGATCAGGTGCAGGCGTTCTATCCGTCGCCGATGGCCAGTGCGACGGCCATGTACCACTCCGGCAAGAACCCGCTGCGCAAGGTCACGTACAAGAGCGATTCGGTCACCATCGTCAAGAGCGAGGAGCAGCGCCGTCTGCACAAGGCGTTCCTGCGCTACCACGATCCGAAGGGCTGGCCGATGCTGCGTGAAGCGCTGGAGCGGATGGGCCGTGCCGATCTTATCGGGCCGGGCAAGCATCAACTGATTCCGCTGCATCAGGTGGAAACCGATAGCTATCAGAGCGCGCGCCGCAAGAACTCGACGCCGGCCGGTAGCCACAAGGTCGCCAAGACCACCAAGATCCTGACGCAGCACACGGGCTTGCCTCAACGTGCAAGCGACGGCAGCAAGCCTTGGGACAAGCGTGAAGAGGCCAAGGCCGCTGCGGCGGCTCGTAACAGGGACGCCGCCAAGGAGCGCGCGGATGCCGCCAAGGGTGGCAAAGGCGGCAAAAGCAAGAAGCCTTCGCGCCAGCCGGTTTTTCCACGGTAAGGGCCCCGCGCAAAGCTTCTTCGCTCCAACAAAACGCCAGCTTTCGAGCTGGCGTTTTGCATTCCGGTGCAAATAACCCCACCTGCCTCATTTCCGTGCGACCCTTGCACCATTCGTTGAGGCTGGCGCGATTTTGGTGCTGTGCCTGGCTGAACAAGCATCCTCCACGCCGGAGGCGCCTGATTTGCCGGGGTGGCATAAGTCTTGCGCAGCTCCGTTACCGTCCAGGCTCGCAGGAGGCACGCCGTGTCGATTCACATTGCCTTGCACCATGTTACGCATTACCGCTACGAACGCGCGGTAGAGCTGGGTCCGCAGATCGTCCGCTTGCGCCCGGCGGCCCACAGCCGCACGCGGGTATTGTCGTATTCGCTGAAAGTCCTCCCCGAAAACCACTTCATCAACTGGCAGCAGGACCCGCAGGGTAATTACCTGGCGCGGTTGGTGTTTCCGGAAAAGACCAGCGAGCTGCGCATCGAAGTGGACCTGGTCGCCGAGATGGCGGTCTTCAATCCGTTCGATTTCTTCCTTGAGCCCTACGCCGAGAAGATCCCGTTCACCTATGCCCGCGAAGAGCACCACGAGCTGCAGCCCTATTTGGAAAAGCTGCCGCTGACCCCAAGATTTCAGGCGTATCTGGACAGCATCGACCGCACGCCGATCCCGGCGATCGACTTTCTCGTCGGCCTCAACCAGCGTCTGGCCAATGACATCGGTTACCTGATCCGCATGGAACCGGGAATTCAAACGCCGGAATACACCCTCGAAAACGCGTCTGGCTCCTGCCGTGACTCCGCCTGGTTGCTGGTGCAGTTGCTGCGTCACCTGGGCCTCGCCGCGCGATTCGTGTCCGGGTATCTGATTCAGCTCAAGGCCGATGTCAAAGCGCTGGATGGACCGTCGGGCACCGATGTTGATTTCACGGATCTGCACGCCTGGTGCGAGGTGTATCTGCCGGGCGCTGGCTGGGTGGGCCTTGACGCTACGTCCGGCTTGTTTGCCGGTGAGGGTCACATTCCGCTGGCGTGCAGTCCCGAGCCGTCTTCGGCCGCTCCAATCAGCGGGATGGTTGAGCCGTGCAAAACCGAGTTCAGCCACGAGATGTCGGTGGAACGTATCTGGGAGGCGCCCCGCGTCACCAAGCCCTACACCGAAGAGCAGTGGCAGGACATCCAGGCGCTGGGCCGGCAGATCGACAGCGATCTGGTCGCCAACGACGTGCGCCTGACCATGGGCGGCGAGCCGACCTTTGTTTCCATCGACGACCGTGACGGCGATGAATGGAACACCGCCGCACTGGGCCCGAAGAAGCGCTTGCTCTCCGCCGAGTTGTACCAGCGCATGCGCAACCATTACGCGCCCCAGGGCATCGTTCATTTCGGTCAGGGCAAGTGGTACCCCGGTGAGCAGTTGCCGCGCTGGTCGCTGAACTGCTTTTGGCGGCGGGACGGGCAACCGGTGTGGCGCAACAATGCGCTGGTGGCTGACGAAACCCGGGACTACGGCGCCGACAGCGAGATGGCGGGCAGTTTCCTGCGCAGCGTGGCCGAGCGGCTGAAGCTGCCGACACGCTACGTTTTCCCGGCTTACGAAGACCGTTTTTATTACCTGTGGCGTGAGGGCGCGCTGCCCAAAAACGTCAGCGCCGAAGCCTCGCGTCTGGAAGATCCTCTCGAACGCGCGCGCCTGCGCAAAGTGTTCTCCCAAGGGCTGGACACGATCATTGGCCACGTCTTGCCGCTGGCGCGGACCGCTGCCGACGATCACTGGCAGAGCGGCCGCTGGTACTTGCGCGACGAGCATTGCCGTCTGGTGCCGGGTGACTCTGCCCTTGGCTATCGCTTGCCGCTGGCTTCGCAGCCGTGGGTCAAGGCGGCGGAATACCCGTACATCCACCCGACCGATCACAACCAGGCATTTGCCGAATTGCCCGACCGCGACGAGGTTCAGTCGCGACTGGAAGGCCTGGCAGAGCAGGGCGACCCGAGCGTTGACCGCGAACCCGAGATCGACGAGTCCGCCGATTGGCTGACCCGCACCGCACTGAGCGCCGAAGCACGGGGCGGGCGGTTGTATCTGTTCATGCCGCCGCTGCAATCCCTTGAGGCCTATCTGGAATTGGTCGCCGCCATCGAAGCGACGGCCGAGGACATGCGCTGCCCGGTGTTGCTGGAAGGTTACGAGCCGCCGAGCGATCCGCGTCTGGCGAACTTCCGCATCACCCCGGATCCGGGCGTGATTGAGGTCAACGTGCAGCCGTCGTCGACGTGGGATGAGCTGGTCGAACGCACCGAGTTTCTCTACGAACAGGCGCGCCTGACCCGGCTGACCACCGAGAAATTCATGATCGATGGCCGCCACACTGGCACTGGCGGCGGCAACCATTTTGTCCTCGGTGGCGCGACGCCGGGCGACTCGCCCTTCCTGCGCCGGCCGGATCTGCTGCGCAGCCTGTTGAGTTACTGGCATAACCACCCGTCGCTGTCCTACTTGTTCTCCGGATTGTTCATCGGCCCGACCTCGCAAGCTCCGCGGGTCGACGAAGCACGCAACGACTCGCTGTACGAGCTGGAAATCGCCTTTTCGCAGATGCCCAAGCCGGGCGAAGAATGCGCCCCCTGGCTGGTGGATCGGCTGCTGCGCAACTTGCTGATCGACGTGACCGGCAACACCCATCGCGCCGAATTCTGCATCGACAAACTTTATTCGCCCGACGGCGCCACAGGGCGCTTGGGCCTGCTGGAGCTGCGCGCGTTCGAGATGCCGCCGCACGCGCGGATGAGCCTGGCGCAACAGCTGTTACTGCGGGCACTGGTCGCGCGTTTCTGGCGCGAGCCCTATGCACCGGCGAAGCTGGCGCGCTGGGGCACCGAGCTGCATGACCGCTTCATGCTGCCGCACTTCATCGAGCAGGATTTCGCCGACGTCATCGCCGAACTCAACGACGCGGGTTATCCCGTGCGCGCCGAGTGGTTCGCGGCGCATCTGGAGTTTCGCTTTCCGAAGGTCGGCGACTACGCCGTCAGCGGCATCGAGCTGGAGCTGCGCCAGGCGCTGGAGCCGTGGCACGTGTTGGGCGAGGAGGGTGCAGCGGGTGGTGCGGTTCGTTATGTGGACTCATCACTCGAGCGCTTGCAGCTGAAGGTCACCGGTCTGCCGCCGCAGCGGTACATGCTCACCTGCAACGGCGTGCCGGTGCCTCTGCAACCGACCGGGCGGGTGGGCGAGTTCGTCGCGGGGGTGCGTTATCGCGCCTGGCAGCCGACCAATGCCTTGCAGCCGACGATTCCGGTGCATGCGCCGCTGGTCTTCGACATCCTCGACACCTGGATGCAGCGCTCGCTGGGGGGCTGCGAGTATCATGTGGCCCATCCTGGCGGGCGTAATTACGAGACCCTGCCGGTGAACGCCAATGAAGCGGAAAGCCGGCGTCTGGCGCGGTTCTTCCGGGTCGGCCACAGCCCCGGCAAACGGCAGGTTCCTGCGCTGACCCTCAACGATGAGCTGCCGATGACCCTGGACCTGCGCCTGCATCGATAGTCGCGGCGGCGACCTGACGTGGGGTCAGGTCGCCGTGCTGCAGATCCAAACGTGGAAGCGCACCTGCGTGTCATGTTGTCTGCGCTACTCTGAGCGCAGTTGATTCGAGTCCTTTTGTTGTCTGCCGAGCCTTCCATGCCTGACCTGCTTGACCACTATCCGCTCACTCCGGGTACCTATCACGAGATGCTGGATGCCAGCGGCGCCGTTCGGCCGCATTGGCAGCGTCTGTACGAGCATCTCCAGCGCAGCACGCCTTCGCAGCTCTTCCAGCGTCAGGCGCTGCTCGCCCGGCAGATTCAGGAAAACGGCGTGACCTATAACGTCTACGCCGACCCCAAGGGTGCCGATCGACCCTGGGAACTGGACATGCTGCCCCACGTGATTCCAATGGAAGAGTGGCGGCCCCTGGCGGCCGGTATCGCCCAGCGTGCCCGTCTGCTCAATGCCGTGCTGGCCGATCTCTACGGCCCGCAGGAACTGATCGCCGAAGGTCTGCTGCCGGCGGAGCTGGTGTTCGGCCACAACAATTTTCTCTGGCCATGCCAGGGCGTAAAGCCGCCTGAAGGCACTTTTCTGCATGTGTACGCGGTTGACCTGGCGCGCACGCCCGATGGCCGCTGGTGGGTGACCGCCGACCGGACTCAGGCGCCGTCGGGTGCCGGTTATGCGCTGGAAAACCGTCTGATCGTGTCGCGTGCGTTTCCCGAGTTGTACCGGGATATGCAAGTCCAGCACCTCTCGAATTTCTTTCGGTCGCTGCAGGAAACCCTCGCGCGCCAGGCGCCGACCAGCCACGAAGCACCGCTGGTGGTGTTGCTGACGCCCGGACGTTTCAACGAGAGCTATTTCGAGCATCTTTATCTGGCCGGTCAGCTGGGCTATCCGCTGGTGGAAGGCAGCGACCTGACTGTGCGCGACGACACGGTCTATCTGAAAACCCTGAGCGGGCTGCGTCGTGTTCACGCGATCATGCGCCGTCTTGACGACGATTTCTGCGATCCACTGGAGCTGCGCACCGATTCGGCGCTGGGCGTGCCGGGCCTGCTTCAAGCGGTGCGACAGGGCCGCGTGCTGGTTGCCAATGCCTTGGGCAGCGGCGTGCTGGAATCACCGGGGCTGTTGGGGTTTTTGCCGAAGATCAATGAACACCTGTTTGGCGAAGAGTTGTTGCTGCCGTCGATCGCCACGTGGTGGTGCGGTGAGCCACCGGTACTGGCGCAGGCGCTGGAGAAGATGCCCGAGCTGCTCATCAAACCCGCGTTTCCTTCGCAGAGTTTCGCCCCGGTGTTCGGCCGTGATCTCAGCGACGAAGAGCGTCAGGCCCTGGCCGCGCGCATGCAGGCCCGGCCCTATGCCTACGTCGCTCAGGAACTGGCGCAGTTGTCCCACGCGCCGGTCTGGCACGGCGAGGACAGTCAGCTGCAACCCCGCGCCATCGGCATGCGCGTGTACGCGGTGGCAACGGCCGATGGCTATCGTGTCCTGCCGGGCGGACTGACCCGCGTGGCTGCCGACGCCGACGCCGACGTGGTGTCGATGCAGCGGGGCGGGGCGAGCAAGGACACCTGGATTCTTGGCGAGCGCCCGCTGGGCAGCGAACCGTGGAAACATCGCCATTCGTTGGGTGTGCATGACTTGGTGCGTCGCGACCCTTATCTGCCGTCGCGGGTGGTGGAAAATCTGTTCTGGTTCGGCCGCTACTGCGAGCGATGCGACAACAGTGCGCGCCTCCTGCGCATCATGCTCACGCGCTATGTCGACGGCGATGACCCAGTCGCCCTGCAAGCGGCGGTCGAGTTGGCCGAACGCTTGAACCTGCTGCCGCTCCAGGACGAAGAAGAGCCGAGCGAGCTGCATGAGCGTCTGCTTGAAGCGCTGTTGGGTGACGACTGGCCGTTCAGCCTGCGCTCGAATTTGCAGCGACTGCAGTGGGCGGCGTCCCAGGTGCGCGGCAAGTTGTCCCGGGAGAACTGGCAGGCGCTGGTGGAGCTGCAGCGTGAAGCGATGAGCCTGGAAACCGAGAGCCCCGACTTCGGCGAGTTGCTGGATTTTCTCAACCGGCTGGTGATGTCACTGGCGGCGCTGTCCGGTTTTGCCCTGGACGACATGACCCGCGACGAGGGCTGGCGCTTCCTGATGATCGGGCGGCGCATCGAGCGCTTGCAGTTTCTGTGCACGACGCTGGCGGCATTCCTGCGCAGCGAGGCGGTATTTCATCAGGATGCTCTGGATGGGCTGCTTGAGCTGGGCAATAGCGGCATCACTTACCGCTCGCGCTATCTGGCCCTGCCGCAGTTGATCCCGGTGCTCGATTTGCTGGTGCTGGACGATCAGAACCCCCACGCGGTGTTGTTTCAGCTCAAGCTGGTGGCCCGCTCGGTGAAACGCATGAACGAGGATTTCGGGGTGCCCCAGGACAATAGTCTCGCGGCGCTGATCCAGCGGCTGTCGGTCTTCGATCTGGGCTGTCTGGAAGAGGGTCTGTTCGGCACGAGCAGCGTCAAAGCGGCGCTGGATGGGCTGGCGGATTTGCTGCAGACCATCGGCGAGACCAGCGGCCATGTGTCTGATCGGCTGGCGCTGCGTCACTTCGCCCACGTCGACGATGTCAGTCAGCGCACGGTGTCGGTCTAATGAACAGTGCCCAGTATCAGATCCTCCACGACACGCACTACAAATACGACAGCCCGGTTTCCCTGGCGCAGCAGCTCGCCCATCTGTGGCCGCGACGCAGTCCCTGGCAGCGGTGCCTGGAGCAGCACCTGGTTATCAGCCCGACGCCGACCACGCGCCGCGATGAGCTGGACGTTTTCGGCAATCCGCTGACGCGCCTGGCATTCGAACGCCCCCACGATGAGCTGCAGGTCAACGCGCGCCTGCGCATTGAAGTGCTGGAACGGCCTCGGCTGGATTTCAATGGTTCCGCTGCATGGGACGAGGCGCAGCATCGGCTGACCTACAGCGCATCGAGGATGGCGCCGGACATCCTCGATGCCTGCCGCTATCGCTTCGAATCGCCTTACGTGCACCTGAAACAGACGTTCGTCGATTTCTCAGCCAGCTGTTTTCCCGCCGGACGGCCGCTGCTGATGTGCGCGCAGGCGTTGATGGAAAAGATATTCGAAGAGTTCACGTTTGACGGCGAGGCGACTCAGGTTGCCACGCCATTGGTGGAAGTGCTCGAAACCCGTCGTGGCGTGTGTCAGGACTTCGCTCATCTGATGCTGGCCTGCGTCCGCTCGCGCGGGCTGGCGGCGCGTTATGTCAGCGGCTATCTGCTGACCCAGCCGCCGCCCGGTCAGCCACGGCTGATCGGCGCCGATGCGTCCCACGCGTGGGTCTCGGTGTTCTGTCCGGTGCTGGGTTGGGTTGATTTTGATCCGACCAACAACGTTCAGCCGGCGCTTGAGCACATCAGTCTGGCGTGGGGGAGGGATTTTTCTGACGTGTCGCCGTTGCGCGGGGTGATTCTGGGAGGCGGGAGCCACGACCCTGAAGTGCGTGTGACCGTGATGCCGCTTGCGATGTGAGGGGGGGAGGCCTGTTGCAGGAGCGCGCTTGCCCGCGATAGATGAGTGTCAGCCAATGGATGGATCACGGCGAAAATCCTATCGCGAGCAAGCTCACTCCTACAGATTTTCGCGTTCATCCATCCCATTGCGCTGAATCAGATGATCACTCGGCAGGCTTTTCTTCAGCGGAGCCTTTTACGTCGGTGGCGCCATCAGCTTCGGTGGAGCCTTCGGCGTTTTCGCCGTCTACGACTGCACCTTCTCCAGCCTCTGCTTCAGCCTTCTCGGCCTGCTTGCGCTGTGCTTTTTCCTCTTTCTTTTGCTCTTTTGCCAGATCACGTTGGCGTTTGGCGAAGGAATAGTTGGGTTTGGCCATGGGCAGTCCTCGAGGCAGACGATAAGTCAGCACATTCTGCCTGAGAATGGTGCAAAACCGGCGTGGTATTTTTCCTCACGCGGTCATCGATGCTAGTCAGTCGCCCGCCATTACAGGTCCTGTCCGTCGGAAACCGCACGTTGATAGACGCCGTAAGCCTGGCTGGCGCGGTCGTAACTGCCCGATGCGCCACAGGCGTAAGCGGCGAGCAAGCTGCGCAAAATGCTGGAGAGTTGCATGGGATCGTCCTGAAGATAGGTGACAGGGCGAGCTTATGCAGCCATCGTAGTGCTGACTGTTTGATTGTCTCGATGGCACTGATAGAGCCGCCCGAGGTGACCGGTATTACCGGTTGATAACGTGTTTTAATTTAAGGGCAGTCCTTGTGTACAAAGTTGCAGGCTGCCCACCAGGAGACGCACCATGATTCGCAAGCTTGTCGCTGCATCCGTTCTGACTTTGGCCAGTGGGCACCTGCTGGCGGCCGAATGCTCGGTCGAAGTCGATTCCACCGACCAGATGACGTTCACCACCAAAGCCATCGAAATCGACAAGAGCTGCAAGCAGTTCACCGTGAACCTGAAACACTCCGGCAGCCTGCCTAAGGCCGTGATGGGCCACAACCTGGTCATCAGCAAATACGATGAAATGTCGCAGATCGCCACAGACGGCATGAGCGTCGGCATCGACAAGGATTATCTGAAGGACGGTGACGCGCGCGTTATTGCCCACACCAAAGTGATCGGCGGAGGCGAGAAGGATTCGGTCACCTTCGACGTATCCAAACTGGACCCGGCCGAGAAATACGGCTTCTTCTGCTCGTTCCCAGGCCACATCGGGATGATGAAAGGCACTGTCACGTTGAAGTGACCGCTAAGCCTGCTTCGAATCGGTCATCTTGAAGATGCCCTGGGCGTTGCTGCTGTCGAAGTTGAGATCGATCCTGCCGTTATCAGGGTCGATCTTGCGCTGAATGAACTCCACGAATGAGCCCGGCACCTTATGCGCCACCACGACGCCCTGGGCATTCAACAGTTCTCGGCTCACCGTGCAGGCTTTGTACGCGGTCTGCATGACCCTTCCCGAACCTGATACCTCGATGCTGTCCTTCATCGGCCGCTCGCGCCGATTCTGCTCTGCCACCGTCGCTTCAAGATTCACCACCCGGTCGGTCAGATGATTGAAGCTGTTGCCTTCAGTAGCGATCCACGCCATTTCCGCGCTTTCGCTCAACAGTTGGCGATAGTCGTCCTCCCGAACGACGCCGTGCTGGCGGCCAAACGCGCGATACAGCGCCGGCAGCAGGCGCGTGGCTTCAGCCAGGCTGCAATGCCGGGTGGTGCGCAGGCGATTGAGGACACTCAGGTCTTCAGGGCTCAACGGGTCGCGGCTCGAGCCGACGACGCGGCTGACCGCGTCTTGAAACGACTGACTGAGTCGCCCTGGGTGCAGTTCGGAAACGAAGAACTGCGCGATGTCTTCCGGCAGGTCCATCTGACGATAGCCCCAGCCGGTCATGTTCAGTTTGGTCAGCGGATAGGTACGCACATCGGTGAAACCCAGCGGCTCCAGCAGGCGCGAGAAGGCCTGGCGACCACGCGGCAATTCGCCGTTCCCCGCCCAATCGACGGTGCGGATGGCGCCGTGGTCAAACACCACCTTGCGGCCGACCTCGAATTGCTCGTCCACATAGCGAAGCCCGTCCGGCACTGCCTCCACCAGCTTGTGGAACAGGCACAGGTTCAACGCTTCGGCCAGCCACACTCGGTGGATCGCCTCTTCAGACCAGGAAAACCCGCTCAGCGCTTGTGGCACCTCGACGCGGTGTTCCAGCCATGCCGCAGCGGGCTGGCCGACAGTGGACGCAACGAGTGTGAAGAGGCCTTGGAAAGCAGTCATGGATAGCGGCTCTGGGCGGGATAGTCAGAGCGCTATGTAAGCCGTGATGGCGAGCGCCATCAAGCGAAAAGAACTAACGGGTTCATTCCGTTTTTGAATGCAGCGCCGTTCGACCTGCGCTGCGTATCGCGTGAATCACTGTAGGAGCGCGCTTGCCCGCGAATGAGTTGGGTCAGTTATGCACATGGCGACTGACAAAACGCTTTCGCGGGCAAGCACACTCCTACAGGATTTGCATGCGCTTAAGCGACTGGATTCACAGCCCAAAGGCGCGCTACCGTTCCCGGAAGGATTACGGCGCGTACGGCAGATCCCGTTTGTGCTGGGTCTTGCGGTAAGTGCTGACAATGATCTCGGCGGTTTCCTGTTTGACCGGCTCGCCGTGCAGGAAGGCGTCGATCTCGGCGTAGCTGATGCCGTGGGCCGCTTCGTCCGGTTTGCCGGGGACCAGTTCTTCGAGGTCGGCAGTGGGGACTTTCTCGACCAGGTTCTGCGGGGCGCCGAAGCTGCGGGCGATGGCGCGAACCTGGTTCTTCACCAGACCGCTCAACGGCGCCAGGTCGCAAGCGCCGTCGCCGAACTTGGTGTAGAAACCCATCACCGCTTCAGCCGCATGGTCGGTACCGATGACCAGACCGCCTTTCACGCCAGCAATGGCGTACTGCGCGACCATCCGCGCCCGGGCCTTGATGTTGCCTTTGACGAAATCCACGGTATTGGCCGGCTGGCCCTCGAAGGCTTTGATCTGCTCGACCAGCGCCTTCACCGAGGGCGCGATGTCCACCGTGTGGCGCTCATCGGGATTGATGAAATCCACCGATGCGGTGGCTTCGTGTTCGTCGTGCTGGATGTGATACGGCAGGCGCACGGCGACGAAGGTGTAGGCAATGTCGCCGGTACTTTCGCGCAGCTCGCGAATGGCGCGTTGGGCCATAAGACCCGCTGTCAGCGAATCCACGCCACCGCTGATGCCCAGCACCAGCACCTTCAGACGGGCGTTATGCAGGCAGTCCTTGATGAATTGCACGCGGCGGCTGACTTCCGCCTGCAGTGCCCCATCATTGGCAAAAGGCGGCTGGACGTTGAGCTGCCGGGCGATCTCGCGCTGTACGTCTTGCATGATTGACTCCTCGAGCAAAAAAGGAATGGCATAAAAAGGGCGGCGGTCGGTGCTCGACTCAGGCTGGCACCTTGAATACGTGGCGCAGATAGGACACGAATTCCGGGTCCTTGCACTGCGTTTTGCCGGGCTCGTCGGAAATCTTGGCGACGGGCTGGCCGGCGCAGGCGGTCATTTTCAGCACGATGCTCATCGGCTGAATCCCCGGGATGTCGGCGGTCAGGTTGGTGCCGATCCCGAAACTGACGTTGATGCGGCCCCGCAGCGCCCGGAATATTTCCAGCGCCTTGGGCAGATTCAACCCGTCGGAGAACACCAGCGTCTTGCTCATCGGCTCGATGCCCAGCTTTTGATAATGCCGGATGCATTTTTCGGCCCACTGCACAGGATCGCCCGAATCGTGGCGCAGGCCGTCGAAGAGCTTGGCGAAGAACAGGTCGAAATCACCGAGGAAGGCATCGGTGGTGATGCAGTCTGTCAGCGCAATACCCAGCAGGCCTCGGTATTCGCGCACCCAGCAATCGAGGGCGGCAATCTGGCTGTCGATCAGGCGCGGGCCGAGTTGCTGGTGGGCCATGATCCATTCGTGGGCCATGGTGCCGAGAGGCTTGAGGTCGAATTTGCGCGCCAGGTGCACGTTACTGGTGCCGACGAACTGGCCGGGGAAATCCTTTTTCAGCACCGAAACGACGTCTTCCTGCACCGCGTAGGAGAAACGCCGGCGCGTGCCGAAGTCAGCGACTTTCAATTCCGCCAGTTCGTCGGCGGTGGCGGTTGCGTTCAGCCAGTCGAATTTTCGATACAGCTGATCGCGAGCCTGACTGAGCAGGGTTTCCGGGTTGCGATGGCGATTGCGGACTTCGCTGACGATGGCCAGGACGGGCACTTCGAAGAGGATCACGTGCAGCCAGGGGCCGGACAGGCGGATGCACAGTTCGTCGTTTTCGATGGTGGTCTGGACATAGCGCAAGTTGAAACGGAACAGCCCGAGGAAACGCAGGAAGTCGGGCTTCATGAAATTGATGCGCTCGAGGAAACCGGTCTCTTCGACACTCAGCGACAGGTCGCAGAGCTGCTCGATCTGATAGCGGATCTCGTTCAGATACGGCCTGAGGTCTTCACCGTTGCGGCAGCGAAACTCCCACTCGACTTCGACGTTGGGGTAGTTGTGCAGCACGGCCTGCATCATGCTCAGCTTATAGAGGTCGGTATCGAGCAGGTTCTGCACGATGCGGTCCGCGAAAGCGCTCTCACTCATTGTGTCGCTCCAGCCAGCAGCGGCCGCCAAGGTGCGGCCCGGGATTCAATTGGGTGTGTCGCATACAACCTTGCGGTAGCGCTGTGGCGGTACGTCCGGTTTGTTATTGACGATGGCCGACATAATGCCAGTGGTCGTGGAAGAGGGGCAGAAATGTTTCAGCGATCGTGGGACTGGCTTTAGCCGGGAAGGCGTCAGTCGTCACACCGCAGATTTGATGGTGAGCAAACGGGCCTCCTCCCGGCTGAAGCCGGTCCCACTAAAAGCCTTGCGTGCATCCAGTGGGGCTGGCTGAAACGCTAACTGTGGGACCGGCTTTAGCCGGGAAGGCGTCGGCATTCACCCCGCAGATTTGATTGTGAGCGAACGGGCCTCTTCCCGGCTGAAGCCGGTCCCACTAAAAGCCTTGCGTGCATCCAGTGGGGCTGGCTGGAACCCCAACGTGTGGGACTGGCTTTAGCCGGGAAGCTGTCACTGCGGCGTTGGCTCATTGAGCTGTTCGAGCATCCATTCCACAAACACGCGAATCTTCGGTACTTCCGCCGCACGCTCCGGGTATGCCAGGTAATACGCATCCTGGCTGGGGAGGGCGTGTTGCCAGGGGATGATCAGCTTGCCGTCCGCCAGCTCTTCCTCCACCAGAAACCGGGGCAGTAGCGCGACGCCGCAGCCCACTTGCGCTGCGCGAATGCACATATAGATCGTTTCGAAGCGCGGGCCGTGATAGCTGTGCTCGGTCTGGTAACCCTGACTTTCGAACCAGTCATGCCAGGCCTGGGGACGATGCGCGTTTTGCAGCAGGACCAGATCGGTCAGTTGCGTAGGATCGGTGAACGGCTCCTCAGGCACGCTGCCTGGAGCGCAGACCGGGACGAGCTCTTCACTGAACAGCCTCACGCTCTCGGCACCGGGTCGGGCGCCACCGCCGAAATAGAACGACAGGTCGCAGCGGCTCTGGGCCAGGTCATCGCTTTCCTGTTCGTTGACCAGATCCAGATGAATGTGCGGATGACGCAAGCGCCAGCCCTTGAGCCGCGGTACCAGCCAGCGGGCGCCGAAGGTCGAAGGCGTCGATACGCGCAAGACTTCGGTTTCGCCGCCGTAGGAACGCAGGAAGTGCGTCGACATTTCCATCTGCGTGAGCACTTTGCGCACCTCGCCCAGGTACAGCGCTCCGGCTGGCGTCAGTTGCAGGCGCCGACGAACCCGTCGGAACAACAGATGCTGCACCAACTCCTCCAGCTGGGCGACCTGCTTGCTGACGGCGCTCTGGGTGAGGTTCAGCTCCTCGGCCGCACGGGTGAAACTCAGGTGACGGGTCACCGCTTCAAAACATTGCAGCGCGGTGACCGACGGGAGATGGCGTTTGCTCAGCATATTCGGCTCGTTCAGCGTCAGCATGAAAAAACGGAATGATATCTCGCTTAATCGTCGTTTGTTGCAGTGTCGCCGGGCAGCTATTACTAGAGGCTGACGAAATAACCAATATTTGGCATTCCGCTTTCGCGCTTACGATCAGTTTCAGGAGAAATCATGCTCAACGACCTGCTTACCCGACTCGGTGTCGATGCCGCGCTTTATCAACAGGGCGACAAGCCTGTTCACACGCCGATCGATGGCAGCCAGGTGGCCTCGGTGAGCTGGGAAAGCGCCGCCGAAGTCGAGCAGCGCATCACCCGCGCCGACCACGCCTTCGAAGCATGGCGCAAAGTGCCCGCGCCCCGTCGTGGCGAGCTGATTCGTCTGTTTGGCGAAGCGCTGCGCAAGCACAAAACCGACCTGGGCGAGCTGGTGTCGTGGGAAGCCGGCAAGATCACTCAGGAAGGTCTTGGCGAAGTGCAGGAAATGATCGACATCTGCGACTTCGCCGTCGGCCTGTCGCGTCAGATGTACGGCCTGACCATCGCCTCCGAGCGCCCGGGTCACCACATGCGTGAAACCTGGCACCCGCTGGGCGTCGTCGGCGTCATCAGCGCCTTCAACTTTCCTGTCGCGGTCTGGTCGTGGAACACCGCATTGGCACTGGTCTGCGGTAACTCGGTGATCTGGAAGCCTTCGGAAAAGACGCCGCTGACGGCGCTGGCTTGCCAGGCACTGTTCGATAAGGTCGCGGCTGAGTTCTCGGACGCTCCGCAGTACCTCACCCAATGCATCGTCGGCGGCCGTGAAGCCGGTGAGGCGTTGGTCGATGACGTTCGCGTCGCGTTGATCAGTGCCACTGGCAGCACGCGCATGGGCCGCGAAGTGGCGCCGAAACTCGCTGCACGTTTCGCCCGCAGCATTCTTGAGCTGGGCGGCAACAACGCGATGATTCTGACCCCAAGTGCCGACCTGGATCTGGCCGTCCGCGCGGTGCTGTTCAGCGCTGTCGGCACGGCCGGCCAACGTTGCACCACCCTGCGCCGTTTGATCGCGCACTCGTCGGTGAAGGCGGAGTTCGTCGAGCGCCTGAAAGCGGCATACGCCAAAGTGCGCATAGGGCATCCGCTGGAAGGCAATCTGGTGGGTCCGCTGATCGACAAGCAAAGCTACGAAAACATGCAAGAAGCCCTGGAACAGGCGTTGAGCGAAGGCGGCAAGGTGTTCGGCGGCAAGCGCCAGTTGCAAGAGCAATTCCCCAACGGTTACTACGTCTCGCCGGCCATCGTCGAGATGCCGGAGCAGAGCGATGTCGTGCGCAGCGAAACCTTCGCGCCGATTCTGTACGTGGTGGGCTATGAGGAATTCAGCGAGGCGGTGCGCCTGAACAATGATGTGCCCCAAGGTTTGTCGTCCTGCATCTTCACCACCGACGTGCGCGAGGCCGAGCAATTCATCTCGGCGCTGGGCAGCGATTGCGGCATCGCCAACGTCAACATTGGCCCGAGTGGTGCAGAGATTGGTGGCGCGTTCGGTGGCGAGAAAGAAACCGGCGGCGGTCGCGAATCCGGCTCGGACTCGTGGAAAGGCTACATGCGCCGCCAGACTGCGACCGTGAACTACTCCCGGGAATTGCCGCTGGCGCAGGGGATTACGTTTGATTGATGCTTTGCGCTGGGTGCTCTGGTTTTAAATGATCGTACCCACGCTCTGCGTGGGCACGCCCTTGGCAGGCGCTCTGCGCCCGCTTTTGTGACGCGGAGCGTCGCCAGTTGCATTACCACGCGGAGCGTGGGAACGATCAACAGTGTGGGAACGATCAGGTCTGGCTGTCTCTCTCCGAGGTTTTGCGATGCCGTTACGCGAAGAGTGTCTGTGGGAAACGCTGACGCCGCAAAGGCCTGAAGCGCCCGCGTTGAGCGGGGAAGTGACTGTCGATGTGTGCGTCATCGGCGCAGGTATCACGGGGTTGTCGGCAGCCATTCATCTGCTTGAGCAAGGCAAGACGGTCGCTGTCGTCGAAGCCCATCGCACCGGGCAGGGCGGGTCCGGGCGGAACGTAGGACTGGTCAACGCCGGCCTGTGGATTCCGCCTGACGAAATTGAAGCCGGCTTCGGCGAGAAAGTCGGCAGCCAGCTCAACACCATGCTCGGCAATGCGCCATCGCTGGTCTTCAGCCTCATCGAAAAATACGGCATCGACTGCCAGGCGACGCGCAAAGGCACGCTGCACATGGCGCACAACGCCAAGGGCGAGCTGGACCTGCGCAGCCGGGCAGAACAATGGACGCGACGCGGCGCGCCGGTGGAATTGCTCACCGGCAAAGTCTGTCAGGAAGCGACCGGCACCACAGAAATCACCTCCGCATTACTCGATCACCGCGCTGGCACCATCAACCCGATGGCCTACACCAGCGGGTTGGCGGCGGCCGTCACGCAATTGGGCGGCCAGCGTTTCGATCACTCGCCGGTCAAGCGCCTTGAACGACAAGGCTCGCGCTGGTGCGTGATCACCGAAAACGGGGCGGTGCTTGCCGAGCAAGTCGTCATCGCGTCCAACGCCTACACCGAGGGCGAATGGACGGAGCTGCGGCGCAACTTCTTTCCCGGCTATTACTATCAGGTGGCCTCGGCGCCACTGACCGAAGACGCGGCGCAGCAGATTTTGCCGGGCGGGCAGGGCTCCTGGGACACGCGGCAGGTGCTCAGCAGCATTCGCCGCGATGCCGATGGTCGGCTGTTGTTGGGCAGTCTGGGCAATGGCAATCAGAAGCCTGGGTGGTTTCTGAAGGCATGGGCCGATCGTGTGCAGCAGCATTATTTCCCGTACCTCAAAACGCTTGAGTGGGAATGCACGTGGACCGGCTGCATCGCGTTTACGCCCGATCACTTGCTGCGAATGTTCGAGCCTGCACCAGGACTGGTCGCTGTCACCGGTTACAACGGACGCGGGAACACCACAGGAACAGTCGTCGGTAAAGCATTCGCCGATTATCTGTGCAGTGGCAACGCCAGTGTCCTACCCATCCCCTTTGCGCAGATGCAGCCGCTGGCGGCCGTCGGACTGCGCAGTTCTTTGTATGAGGCTGGCTTTTCGCTATACCATGCGGGCCAATGCCTCAGAATCGTTATCTGAGAAGAATTCCCTCTCCAAAACAACGCTTTCTCCTACATCCACTACCCTCAAATGGTGCGGCCCGTAGCGGTGCCGCACCGGCGGTGTGCAGTTAGGTGACGCACGCTGTAACAACAGGGTTGTACAGGTGAGGATGGCGCGGTTGCGCGGCTGTCTCGCCAGGGTTGCTCTTTTAAAGTCGCAAGGTTGCACCTTGCGCGGTTTAGACGGTTGCACGCCCCGTGAAAAAGGGCAGGAATCAGTCGGATAGCAACAAAACGACGAGTTTCTCAAGAATAAAAAACCGATGGCACGCCACTTGCTCGCAGCAGCTCTGTGGTCGCAGTGCTAATTAAAAAACCCAAGGAGCACCAACTCATGTCGCAGACGTTCTACAGAAAAGGCTTTCTCGCACTCGCAGTGGCTACTGCCATGGGTGCGGCTTCATTTGCGCAGGCAGCCGACATCAAGATCGGCGTTGCAGGCCCGATGACCGGCGCCAACGCCTCATTCGGCGAGCAATACATGAAGGGCGCTCAAGCAGCTGCCGATGCCATCAACGCTGCGGGCGGCGTCAACGGCGATAAAATCGTCCTGACTGCCTACGACGATGCGTGCGAACCGAAACAGGCCGTTGCCGTTGCCAACAAGGCTGCGTCTGACAAAGTCGCCGGCGTTGTCGGTCACTTCTGCTCCTCCTCGACCATCCCTGCGTCGGAAGTCTATGACGAAGCCGGCATCATCGCGATCACCCCTGGCTCCACCAACCCGACCGTTACCGAGCGCGGCCTGAGCGCCATGTTCCGTATGTGCGGCCGTGACGATCAGCAAGGCATCGTTGCCGGCGACTACATCGTCGACGTGCTCAAGGGCAAGAAGATCGCCGTCATCAACGACAAAGATACCTACGGCAAAGGCCTGGCAGACGCCACCGCCAAGCAGCTGACCAAGCGCGGCGTGAAGCCTGTGCTGGAAGAAGGTCTGACCCGTGGCGAGAAGGACTTCAGCGCCCTGGTCACCAAGATCCGCTCCGTTGGCGCTGACGTCGTTTACTTCGGCGGCCTGCACCCGGAAGCCGGCCCACTGGTTCGCCAACTGCGTGAGCAAGGCCTGAAAGACGTGAAATTCATGTCCGACGACGGCGTTGTCACCGACGAACTGGTCACCACCGCTGGCGGCGCGCAATACGTCGATGGCGTGTACATGACCTTCGGCGCCGACCCGCGCATGCTGCCAGACAGCAAGGCCGTGGTTGAGCAGTTCCGCAAATCCGGCTACGAGCCAGAAGGCTACACCCTCTACGCCTACGCTTCGGTTCAGGCCCTGGCCGCTGGCTTCAACGGCGCCAAGTCGAACAAAGGCGAAGACGCTGCCAAGTTCCTCAAAGCCCACCCGGTCAAAACCGTCATGGGCGAGAAAGCCTGGGACACCAAGGGCGACCTGAAAGTCTCTGACTACGTGGTTTATCAGTGGGACAAGGACGGCAAATACCACCAGCTCGAAAAGCAGAAGTGAGTTAAGCGCTTAGTCGGATCGGTTGTTTCACGGGGGTGAGCCGGGAAACAACCTGATCCGGTAATCGGCGCTGTCTGACGGCGGCGCCGGATTTCTTCTGTTGCCACTGTGTGCGCCGATCTATTCCTCACGAGGGAGTGGTCGCCGCGCGCCAGGTTGGCCTTTCAAGTTCGTGAGCGTGCGTGATGGACGGTATTTTCCTGCAGCAAATGGTCAACGGCCTGACACTGGGCTCGGTCTATGGCCTGATTGCCATCGGTTACACGATGGTCTACGGCATCATCGGCATGATCAACTTCGCCCACGGCGACGTTTACATGATCTCCGCCTACCTCGCAGCCATCGGCCTCGCCGTGCTGTCGTTCTTCGGCGTTGAGTCATTCCCCTTTCTGATTCTCGGCACGCTGATCTTCACCATTGTGGTGACCGGTGTGTACGGTTTCGTCATCGAGCGAGTGGCGTACAAACCGCTGCGTAACTCGACCCGTCTGGCGCCGCTGATCAGCGCGATCGGCATCTCCCTGATTCTGCAGAACTACGCGCAAATCGCTCAGGGCCCGCGCCAGCAAGGCGTACCGACCCTGCTCGAAGGCGCCATGCGCTTCGATGTCGGCAGCGGTTTCGTACAGATCACCTACACCAAAATCTTCATCCTGATCGCTGCTTTCGTCGGCATGGGCGTACTGACCTACATCATCAAGTACACCAAGCTGGGCCGGATGTGCCGCGCCACGCAGCAGGATCGCAAGATGGCCTCGATTCTGGGCATCAACACCGACCGGGTCATTTCGTACGTGTTCGTCATCGGCGCGGCCATGGCGGCACTGGCCGGCGTGCTGATCACCATGAACTACGGCACCTTCGACTTCTTCGCCGGCTTCGTCATCGGCATCAAGGCGTTTACCGCAGCGGTGCTTGGCGGCATCGGTTCGCTGCCAGGCGCCATGCTCGGCGGGCTGATCCTGGGGGTTGCCGAGTCGCAGTTCTCCGGCCTGATCAACTCCGATTACAAAGACGTGTTCAGTTTCGGCCTGCTGGTAGTGATTCTGATCTTCCGTCCCCAAGGCCTGCTGGGTCGCCCACTCGTGGCGAAGGTATAACCATGTCTGCACCTACTAAACCTATCGATATCAAACAAAGCCTGATTGACGCGGTGATCGCCGGCCTGCTGGCGCTGATCGTGTTTGGCCCGATCGTCGGCATCGTGCTGGACGGCTATGGCTTCAACCTGCAACCGGCCCGCGTAGCCGTGCTGGTGGGCGTGGTCGTTGTCGGCCGCTTCTTCATGAGCCTGTTCCTGCAGACACCAAAAGGCGTGGCCATTGCCCAAAGTTTTGAAAGCTCGGGCTCCGGCGTGCACGTGCTGCCGCCGGGTTACAAGACGCGCCTGCGCTTTATCATTCCGTTGATGATCCTGATCGCGGTGATCTTCCCGATCTTCGCTGACAAGTACGTGCTGACCGTGGTCATCCTCGGCCTGATCTACGTGCTGCTGGGCCTGGGCCTTAATATCGTGGTGGGCCTCGCCGGTCTGCTGGATCTGGGGTACGTGGCCTTCTATGCCATTGGCGCGTACGGCCTGGCGCTGGGTTATCAGTATCTGGGCCTGGGGTTTTGGTCGGCGTTGCCGCTGGCAGCCATTGCAGCGGCGCTTGCCGGTTGCATCCTCGGCTTTCCGGTGTTGCGGATGCACGGGGATTACCTGGCGATCGTGACCCTGGGCTTCGGCGAGATCATCCGTCTGGTGCTCAATAACTGGCTGTCGTTCACCGGCGGACCGAACGGCGTGGCAGTGCCGGCGCCGACCTTCTTCGGCCTGGAATTCGGACGTCGCGCCAAAGACGGCGGCATCCCGATCCATGAGTATTTCGGCTTCGAATACAACCCGGACCTGAAATTCATCTTCATCTACACCGTGCTGTTCCTGGTGGTGCTGGCTGTGCTGTACGTCAAGCACCGCCTGACCCGCATGCCGGTCGGCCGCGCGTGGGAAGCCCTGCGTGAAGACGAAATCGCCTGCCGCTCCATGGGCCTGAATCACGTGCTGGTCAAGCTGTCGGCCTTCACCATCGGCGCTTCGACGGCGGGTCTGGCCGGCGTGTTCTTCGCCAGCTATCAAGGCTTCGTCAACCCGACCTCGTTCACCTTCTTCGAGTCGGCGCTGATCCTCGCCATCGTCGTGCTCGGCGGCATGGGCTCGACCGTCGGCGTGGTCATCGCGGCCTTCGTGCTGACCGTCGCACCGGAACTGCTGCGCAGCTTCGCGGAATACCGCGTCTTGCTGTTCGGCATCCTCATGGTGCTGATGATGATCTGGCGTCCCCGTGGCCTGATCCGCATCAGCCGTACCGGCGTGCAGCCACGCAAAGGCGTGCTGGCTAAAGTGGAGGGCGTGTGATGAGCGACGAAATCGTTCTGTCCGTCGAAAACCTGATGATGCATTTCGGCGGCATCAAGGCCCTCAGCGACGTCAGCCTGCAAGTGCGGCGTAACTCGATCTTTGCCCTCATCGGCCCGAACGGCGCCGGCAAGACAACGGTGTTCAACTGCCTGACCGGCTTCTACAAAGCCACGGGCGGGCGCATCGAGCTCAACGCGCGGGGCAAGAAGACCAACGTCATTCAGCTGCTCGGCGAGCAATTTCGCGCCGCCGACTTCGCTTCGCCGAAGCGCTTCGGCAGCCGCCTGTACTACAAAATGTTTGGCGGCACGCACCTGGTAAACCGTGCGGGGCTTGCGCGAACTTTCCAGAACATTCGCCTGTTCAAGGAAATGTCCGTCGTCGAGAACCTGTTGGTCGCACAGCACATGTGGGTCAACCGCAACATGCTCGCCGGCATCCTCAACACCAAGGCCTACCGCAAGGCCGAAGACGACGCCATGAGCACCGCGTTCTACTGGCTCGAAGTGGTGGATCTGGTCGACTGCGCCAACCGTCTGGCTGGCGAGCTTTCCTACGGCCAGCAACGCCGTCTGGAGATCGCGCGGGCGATGTGCACGCGTCCGCAGGTCATCTGCCTGGACGAGCCGGCAGCTGGTTTGAACCCTCAGGAAACCGAGGCGTTGAGCGGCATGATTCGCCACCTGCGCGATGATCACGACATGACCATCGTGCTGATTGAACACGACATGGGCATGGTCATGGGCATTTCCGACGACATCGTCGTGCTCGACCACGGCAACGTGATCGCCAGAGGCAAACCCGAGCAGATCCGCAACGATCCGAAAGTGATCGCCGCGTACCTGGGCGCTGATGAAGAGGAGTTGGTATGAATAAGCCGATCCTCGAACTGAAAGAGATCGACGTGTATTACGGGCCGATTCAGGCCCTGAAGAAAGTCTCGATGCACATTGACGAGGGCGAGACGGTCAGCCTGATCGGCTCCAACGGCGCGGGTAAATCCACGCTGCTGATGTCGATCTTCGGCCAGCCGCGCGCGGCCAGCGGCCAGATCATCTATCAGGGCACCGACATCACCCACAAGTCGTCCCACTACATCGCATCCAACGGCATTGCTCAGTCGCCGGAAGGCCGCCGTGTGTTCCCTGACATGTCGGTGGAAGAGAACCTGATGATGGGCACCATCCCCATCGGCGACAAACACGCCAGCGAAGACATGCAGCGCATGTTCGAGATGTTCCCTCGGCTCAAGGAGCGTCGCAACCAGCGGGCGATGACCATGTCCGGAGGTGAGCAGCAAATGCTCGCCATCGCGCGCGCGTTGATGAGCCGTCCCAAGCTGCTGCTGCTGGATGAACCGAGCCTGGGGCTGGCGCCGATCATCGTGAAGCAGATCTTCGCGACGCTGCGTGAGCTGGCGCAGACCGGGATGACCATCTTCCTGGTCGAGCAGAACGCTAACCATGCGCTGAAGCTGTCGGACCGCGCTTACGTCATGGTTAACGGCGAGATTCGCCTGACGGGTACTGGTAAGGAATTGCTCACCAATGAGGAGGTCAGGAACGCCTATCTCGGCGGTCACTGATTCCTGATCGCTGCAGTAAAAACAAGCCCCGGGTGGACAACTTCCGGGGCTTTTTTATGGCAAAGCCGAATTGTGGAAAACAATTTTGAGAAGGTGCGAAAACGCGACATATAGCCGCTGCAAATTGCTGTTTTGTCACGCTTTTGACTTGTTCAGTTTTACTGTGGAAGCGACTGTGAATAAGTTGGGAGCAGCTGGCTGGAGGCCTTTGATTACGTGGCTTCCAGCCGTCTGATCAATATTTGACCACTTGTTTCGGCCGGTATTTCAGTGGGGTTTGTCAACGTTCTTGTGGCTGGTTTTTTATACAGTCTTTGCGTGATGCCGACCTGTGGATAAGTCTGTGTGCAACCGTTGGAAAGAGCGCCGCAGATAGCGCAATCTGTGGTCTGGGGCGTGTATTCCTGTCCACGCACCCAAGTCCTGAGAAAATTCGACGGCAGATGGCCCATGGCCGGTCAAGTAAAAACATCGTTCAAGTTACCCACACGCCCCGTATGCCGGGACTCTCGGCGTTTCGAGTTGCCCCCAGAAAATGGTTGCCTGACTGTGGATAAGGTGGGCAAAAGTATCTGTAGGCCATACGGAATAAGGGCTTGGGGAAGTTGGTTGTTTTTTATACAGCAGAACGGCCGTATGACGATGTTGCTGATGGTGCTTGATCCCGGCCTGTTAGCGCGGGCATTCTCCAGAACCTTCCTACACGCAACGCTGCTTGCGTGACATTCCCGCTTGGCTTGATAAGCCCGCATCGTTAGTCAGGAGAAAGAAATGACCTCTACCGTATTCATTACCGGGGCCACTTCCGGGTTTGGCGAAGCCTGCGCCCGTCGTTTTGCCGAGGCGGGCTGGTCGCTGGTGCTGACCGGTCGCCGTGAAGACCGCTTGCAGGCGCTGAGCGCCGAATTGTCGAAACAGACCAAGGTGCACACGCTGACGCTGGACGTGCGTGATCGGGCGGGCGTGGAGCGCGCTGTGGAAAGCCTGCCGGCTGAATTCGCGAAGATTCGCGGCCTGATCAACAACGCAGGCCTGGCGCTGGGGATTGATCCTGCACCCAAGTGCGATCTGGATGACTGGGACACCATGATCGACACCAACATTAAAGGGCTGGTGTACACCACGCGCACGCTGCTTTCGCGTCTGATCGCCTACGGCCGCGGCGCCACTATCGTCAACCTCGGCTCGGTGGCGGGGAATTATCCGTACCCGGGCGGTAACGTGTATGGCGGCACCAAGGCGTTTGTCGGTCAGTTCTCGCTGAATCTGCGCAACGACCTGATTGGCACCGGCGTCCGAGTAACCAACCTTGAGCCGGGGTTGTGTGAGAGCGAGTTCTCGCTGGTGCGTTTCGGCGGCGATCAGGCCAAGTACGACGCCACCTACGCAGGCGCCGAGCCGATCCAGCCCCAGGACATCGCCGACACCATCTTCTGGATCATGAACACGCCGGCCCACGTCAACGTCAACAGCCTGGAACTGATGCCCGTCAGCCAGACCTGGGCCGGGTTTGCGATTGATCGCAGTCGTGGTGAGAAGTAAGTCAGTTTTACTGATGTGATCGTTCCCACGCTCCGCGTGGGAACGCGCTAACTGACGCTCTGCGTCGCCGGTTGCGGGACGCGGAGCGTCCTGGGCTGCATTCCCACGCAGAGCGTGGGAACGATCGTTAGGCCGAACCTGTAGGAGCCGGCTTGCTGGCGAACCGGGTGTGTCAGACGCACAAATGGCACTGATCCACCGCATTCGCCAGCAAGCCGGCGCCTACAGATCCAGAGTGAGCGTCACATCTCTCAGCGTGCCTGGGCCCGTTGTGTTTCAGCCACTGAAATACTCGACCAGCCCGATGTAGCAGGTCGCCAGGTGATACGGGGTCGTGGAAGGCATGTCGCTGCGGCTGATCTGCCCCTGGCTGTCGAGGCACTCGTTCCAGCCGGTGGGGTGCAGAAACTGCGTTTGCAGCGCAGTCAATTGGCGCGCCAGCAGATGTTCGCTCTCAGGTCGCAAGGTCAGCGCGCGCAGGTATTCAGCCTGAGCCCAGATGCGCTGCGTGCCGTCTTTCACCGAACCGTTCACTTCCAGCATCGCCGCAACCGCGCCCGTCGTTTGATCGACGCCCTGTGCCTCGGCGTGGGCGAACGCAGTCTCCAGCGAGCGATACAGCGGCGTACCCCGCAGACGCGCAGAAGATGCCAGCAGGTAGAACCATTCGAACTGGTGCCCCGGCTCGGACCAGTTATCCACAGCGTCCAGCGGTTTTTCCAGCATCACCCCGTGCTCGACATCGACGAAGCGTCGCTGCATGGCTTCCACCAAGGCATCCAGCGCCCCCTGCGTGTCAGCGTCATCGCGCACCGCGAGCGTGCCGAGAAACGCTTCGGCCAGATGCATCAAGGGGTTTTGCAGCGGGCCGGCGTTCAGCGAAGACCAATCTTCGGCCAGCACGGATTCGTACAAACCATCGCCATCGGCGAAGCGCTCGGCGACCACGTTCAGCGCGGCATTGAGCACCGACTCCACCAGCGGCTCACGAACCTTGCCCCAGTAATGCGCACAGGCAAAGACGATGAAAGCGTGGGTGTAGAGGTCCTTGCGGCGATCCAGCGGCGCGCCCTGTGTATCGATGCTGTAGAACCAGCCGCCGTGCTCGGCGTCGTGAAAGTGCTGCTGCAACGAACGAAACAGCGCCGCCGCGCGAGTCGCGGCGTCGGGTACGTCGGGGTGATCGATCAGGCTCGAAAACAGAAACAGCTGACGCGCACAGGCCATGGCCCGGTAGCGCTGCGGCGGCAAAGGCCGATGCTGAGCGTCGACCGCCTCGAACGGCAACGCCATCTCGGCATTCCACCCCGGGCCCTGCCACAACGGCACGACCACGCGCATGAAGTGTCGTTGCACCTCGGCGAATGCGGCGGACAGTTCAGACTTGGCGGTGGGGAGGAAAGCGTCAGGCATCGGATGGCGTCACGGCAGGGGCAGATTGCGCGACATGGTAACAGGAGGTGGGGATCTTGCGTCAGTTGCGGGTATCAGGAGGAGGGCGCTTGGCTGCGCCGATGATCCGTGTACGACACCGGTCCTGTGTAGGAGCGCGCTTGCCCGCGATATCGGTGTGTCAGACAACCTGTTTGTCGCTGACAGATTGCAATCGCGGGCAAGCGCGCTCCTACAATGATGCCGTCATCTAGCCCGCAAACAACCAGACGCCTGTCGCCGCCGAGAGTGCGCCGGCGATCCGCACAACCGGTGCCGCCGCCGCTGGCAGGAAGCGCACCACGGCATAACCCGCTGCGTGCAATGCCGCAGTCGCGCCAACGAAACCGAGGGCATAACCCCATGGGCTGGACATCTCCGGCAGCTCCAGACCATGGGCCACGCCGTGGAACAGCGCAAACAGCGCCGTCGCCGCCACTGCCACGAACAGCGGCGGACGCACCGCCAGCGCCACCGCCAGGCCCAACGCAAACACTGACGCCGCAATGCCGCTTTCCAGTGCAGGCAGCGCCAGCCCTTCAAACCCGAGCAAGCCGCCCATCAGCATGGTGCCGACGAACGTGCACGGCAGTGCCCAACGCGCAGCGCCTTTTTGCTGTGCAGCCCACAGCCCGACAGCGATCATCGCCAGCAGGTGATCAATGCCGCCCAATGGATGGCTGATGCCGGCCACCAGACCGCTTTCGTCGTGGCCGGGGTGAGCGAAGGCCAGCGCCGGGATGAGGAGCAGCGCCAACGCGCCGAATACTTTTTTGCCGTTCATGAATGAATTCCTTGCTTCACTTGGGTGTGAGCCATTTGGGTGGACGAAATCATGCCGCAGTCAGCAGGCCCTGACGCTCGATGAACGCGACGATCTGCTCCAGGCCGTGACCGGTTTTCTGGTTGCTGAACACGAACGGCTTGTCGCCGCGCATCTTCTTCGTGTCGCGGTCCATCATCTCCAGCGATGCACCCACCAGCGGCGCGAGGTCGATCTTGTTGATCACCAGCAGATCGGATTTGCAGATGCCAGGACCACCCTTGCGCGGCAGCTTGTCGCCTGCTGACACGTCGATCACGTAGATGGTGAGGTCCGACAGCTCCGGGCTGAACGTCGCCGACAGGTTGTCGCCACCGGATTCGACGATGATCAGGTCCAGCCCCTCGAAGCGCCGATTGAGCTGGTCGACGGCTTCCAGATTGATCGACGCATCTTCGCGGATCGCCGTGTGCGGGCAGCCGCCGGTTTCCACGCCGATGATGCGCTCGGGCGCCAGTGCTTCGTTGCGCACCAGAAAGTCAGCGTCTTCACGGGTGTAGATGTCGTTTGTGACCACTGCCAGGTTGTAGCGATCGCGCAGGGCCAGGCACAGCGCGAGCGTCAGCGCGGTCTTGCCGGAACCGACCGGACCGCCGATGCCTACGCGCAAAGGTTGGCTGTTCATTCGTTCTCTCCGTTAAGCGTGTTGTGCGGTTCGAGGTGCTGCAGCGATGGCGGCCACCTCATGATCGGAACAGGCGGCTGTACTGCCGCTCATGGTTCATGCTCGCCAGCGCCAAACCGAATGGCGCGCTGCCGATGTGTTCAGGGTTCAGTGCGGTGGCGTGTTGCTGAGCCTTTTGCAGCAGAGGCAATAGCTCGCTGGTCAGGCGCTGGGCGGCTTGCTGCCCCAGCGGCAGGGTCTTCATCAGCACTGCCAACTGATTTTCCAGCCAGCTCCAGAGCCAGGCGGCGAGTGCGTCCTGAGGACTAATCTGCCAGGCGCGCGCGGCCAGTGCCCAGCCCAGCGCCAGATGCGGCTCGCCCACACGTTGTAGAACGTCTCGCGCAGGTTGATCCATTTCCGGCAGGCCGTTGAGCAGTTGTTGCAGCGAGTAGCCCATCTGCCGGCTTTCGAGGTGCAGCTCGCGTGTTTCGCGGCTGGCGCGGTGTGCTTCGCTCAATTGCAGTAGCGTCGCCCAGTCGTCTTCGGCAGCCGCTGTGCAGTGCGCCAGTAAAAGCGGCGCCTCGAAGCGCGCAAGGTTGAGCAGCAACTGGTCGCCAATCCAGCGGGCGGCGCTGGCCGAGTCGTGAACGGTCGATTGCTCGACCGCCATTTCCAGGCCCTGGGAATAGCTGTAGCCGCCGATTGGCAGCTGGGGGCTTGCCAGACGCAGCAGCGCCCAGGCGGCGTTCACGTGCGTACGCCGAATTGATGAATGCGCGGCGCGTAGTTGAAGTCTTCCTCACCGGCGCGCGAGTGGTGATGGCCGCCGCCGTAGGCACCATGTTCCGGCTGGAAGGGTGCTTCGAGGGATTCGGTGGTGGCGCCCAGTTGATCGAGCATGGCCTTGAGCACGTAGTCGTCGAGCAGACGGAGCCAACCGTCGCCCACTTGCAGCGCCACATGGCGATTGCCCAGGTGATACGCCGCGCGGGTCAGCTCGAAGGCATTGCTGCACGTCACGTGCATCAGTTGCTCGGGGCGCGCGCAAACACGCACGATCCGGCCGTCTTCAGCCTTGAGAAAATCGCCGTCACGCAGCGGCGGCTGACCGCGTTCGAGGAACAGCCCGACGTCTTCACCCTCGGCACTGAAACAGCGCAGCCGGCTCTTGCTCCGCGCCTCGAATATCAAATGCAGCTCTGCGGCCCATTCGGCCTGAGGTTCGGTCCGTTGATGAATCACCAGCATCAGAAAGCTTCCAGCAATGTGCGATGCAAGTGCTAGAGCAAGTGGCTTGCCAACAGGCGAGCAGAACAGAAATTGCCTGAATACGGTGCAGAGGGCCGAAATTCCGCAGGCGTGACGCTCAGTGGTGGGGCGCGGGGAAAGGTTGCGCACCGGCATGGTGCGCTTGAGTGGTGACGCTACTAATCGGTACGGCGCTGGAATCTTCTGGGGTGGATGCTAGGTCTACGCGGGCAAGCGCGCTCCTACACGGGATCGCGTTTCAAACGCAGGTTTCCATCGCCTGCGACGACGACTTCAACACTATCGCCGTGATCCATCTTTAATAGCGCAACCCACTGTAGGAGCGCGCTTGCCCGCGAATAGCCTTCGCAGGCGCTGAATCACTCAGTACTGCCCAACCCCTGCCAGCGCTTGGCGCCGATGAAGATGAAGCGCAGCTGTTGAGTGATTTTCGCGCGTGGGGTCAGGTGTGCGGCCAATGCCGGGGGCGGCGGGTCGATCAGCTCGGGGAGCATGGCGAACACGCTCTTCACCACCAGGTCGGCCATGACCGAAAGGTCGTCGGTGTTCAGGTGCCGGAATTTGGGCATTGATGCCAGATCGGTCGCGAGGTCGGCGATGATGCCTTCGCGCAGCGCACCGAGCGCCTGACGGACTTTCAGCGAGCCGCCGTATTGCTCCCGCGCCAGAAACAGAAACTGCGAGCGGTTGGCGGCGACGACATCCAGAAAGATGCGGATGGAGGCATCAATGATGCCGCTGTCGATATTGTGGTTGTGACGCACGCGCCGAATGGTTTCACGGAAGGTCTGGCCGACCTCGCTGACCAGCGCCAGGCCCAGGTGGTCCATGTCATCGAAATGCCGGTAGAAACCGGTGGGCACGATGCCGGCGGTTTTCGCCACTTCACGCAGGCTCAGGCTGCCGAAACCGCGTCCGCTCTCCATCAGGCCCCGTGCTGCATCGAGCAGGGCATGGCGGGTCTGCTGTTTCTGTTCGGCGCGGGGCAGCATGGGGCGTGTATCTGATGGAGGCATGGGCCGCAACTCTAGCAAATGCGTTTGCGTGGCGTCGAACCCGGTTTTGCGTCGGGCAATAAAAAGCCCGGCGATCAGGGCCGGGCTGTTCTCATGTTTTTTGTCGTGCCGATTTTTGGGTGATCTGACCGGCCTCTTCCCGGCTGAAGCCGGTCCTACGGGGTGCGCGTGTCTTCCGTAGGACCGGCTTTAGCCGGGAAGGCGTTACATGCAGCGAGTATCGCTCAAGAAACGCGCTGATACTGCTGAATCAGGCGATCCGGGCCGTTGTCGGCCACGCGCTGGTATTGATTGATCAATCGATCCGGGCCGTCTTGCGCAATGGTCGGCAAACCGGAATGCTGCGTCGCCTTCGCTTCGCCGAGGATCGCTTGTTCGCTGGCAGGCATCGCGAATGCGCTCGAGGCAAGGAGGGAAAGGGTCAGGGCAATCAATTGGCGTTTCATGGAAGGATGCTCGGGTGTAAAGGGGGGTGTGAACGTGTTGGCGACTTTACCGCTGCCCGTTCGATAAAGAAGTTCAGCGGGCTGATGGTGACCATCGACAGAAATGATGCGGCTTCGCGCACCTTGCCCGGCGGGCGTTTCAGCGTGTTTAAGGCCAATCCTCAAACCCTTCTGGATGTACGGTATTGGCGGGCTGCGGAACTTTTCTGGCCATGAATACAGATTTCATCAAACCGACGCGGCTTTTCTCAGTCGAACCATTACGACGTACGACACGCGCCCTGGATGGCGCGTCGGTTTTTGGGGAGACAACGCAATGACGCGAGGCCGTAAAATCTTTGCCTGGACAGCTGCAATCCTGCTGCTGTTGCTGGTGATTCTGATCATTGTGATCGCGACGTTCGACTGGAACCGGCTCAAGCCGACCATCAATGAGAAGGTGTCTGCAGAACTGCATCGCCCCTTTGCCATCAACGGCAATCTGGCGGTGAGCTGGCACCGTGAGCCCGACGAAGGCGGATGGCGCGCCTGGGTGCCATGGCCGCATATGTCGGCGGAAGACATTTCACTGGGCAACCCGGAATGGTCGAAGACGCCGCAGATGGTCACGCTCAAGCGCGTCGACCTGCGCTTGTCTCCCTTGCCATTGCTGGCGCAACGCGTGGTCATTCCGCGTATCAACCTGACCGAGCCCAACGCGAAGATCGAGCGTCTGGCCGATGACCGCGCCAACTGGGTGTTTGATCTGCCCAAGAGCGACCCGAACGCCAAACCGTCGAGCTGGGTGGTCGACATTGGCTCGATCGGCTTCGATAAAGGCTTCATGAGCTACAACGACCAGAAGATCAACACGGCGGTCGATGTCGTCATCGAGATGCTGGGCAAGCCCATTCCCTACAGCGACATCGTCGGCAGCAGCGAGGCGAAGAAGGTCCAGGACAAGGGCGCTTCGGCACAGGACTATGCCTTCGGCTTTACCGCCAAAGGCCAGTACCACGGCCAGAAGCTAAACGGCAGCGGCAAAGTCGGTGGACTGCTGGCATTGAAAGACGCCACGCAGCCATTCCCGGTGCAGGCCGACGTTAGCGCGGGCGCCTTGCGTGTCGCCATTGCGGGCACCGTGACCGATCCGCAGAACTTGGGTGAGCTGGACCTGCGCCTGAAACTCTCCGGCGACAGCCTCAGCAATCTGTATCCCTTGACTGGCGTGACCCTGCCGGATTCCCCGCCGTACTCCACCGATGGCCGCCTGATCGCGAAACTGCACGACCCGGCGGGTGCGTCCTTCCAGTACAAGTCCTTCAACGGCAAGATCGGCGACAGCGATATTCATGGCGACCTGGGCTTTGTCGCCAGTGAACCTCGCCCCAAGCTGACCGGCGCGTTGGTGTCCAATCAATTGCTGATGGCGGACCTCAAGCCGCTGATCGGTGCCGACTCCAATGCCGAGCAGAAAACCCGGGGCGGCGAGAGCAAGCAGCCGACAGGCAAAGTGCTGCCGGTCGAGGAATTCAAGACCGATCGCTGGGCTGCCATGGACGCCGACGTGGAGTTCACCGGCAAGCGCATCGTGCAGAGCGCCGACCTGCCGTTTACTGACCTGTACACCCACGTAGTGCTCAACGATGGCGTGCTGAGTCTGGAACCGCTGCGATTTGGTGTGGCGGGCGGCAAGCTCGACGCCGACATCAAGCTCAACGGCCACACCCAGCCGCTGGAAGGGCGTGCGAAGCTTTCGGCCCGGGGCTTCAAGCTTAAGCAGTTGTTCCCGACTTTCGAGCCGATGAAAACCAGCTTTGGTGAGCTCAACGGTGATGCCGACCTCAGTGGCCGTGGCAACTCCGTGGCGGCGTTGCTGGGCACGTCCAACGGCGATCTGAAGATGCTGATCAACGACGGCGCTGTCAGCCGAGGCCTGATGGAGATTGCCGGCCTGAACGTCGGTAATTACGTGGTCGGCAAGCTGTTCGGCGACAAGGACGTGAAGATCAACTGTGCGGCCACTGACGTAGGCTTCAAGGACGGCCTGGCGAGCACCAAGGTGTTTTTGTTCGACACCGAAAACGCGATCATTTACGTCGAAGGCACGGCGAACATGAAGACCGAGCAACTGGACATGAAGGTGACGCCGGAATCGAAAGGCTTCCGGGTTTTCTCCTTGCGTTCGCCGCTGTATGTGCGCGGGCCGTTCAGCAAGCCCAATGCCGGCGTCGAGTCGGGCCCGTTGTTGCTGCGTGGCGCAGGCATGGTGCTGTTGGGCGCGGCAGTCGGGCCGGCGGCAGGGTTGCTGGCGCTGGTGGCACCGAGCAGTGGCGACGCGCCTAACCAATGCACCGGTTTGCTGGAGCAGATGCGTTCAGGCAAGGCGCCGAAAACGGTGAAGTGAATTCGGCGCAATGATTCTGCGCCCTAGTCCGCTCGTGTAGGAGTGAGCTTGCTCGCGAAAAGGCCAGTACAGCCGACATATCTCGGCGCCTGGAGCACCGCTTTCGCGAGCAAGGTGGAGCGCCACCCCGGTCACTCCTACAGTGGCCGCGTGCAGCACATAATCCTGCGGGGTCTTCAATCCCGCACCCACAAAAAAGCCAGGGCATGTGCCCTGGCTTTTTGCGTTGCGTGCGGCGTATCAGAGGCCGTCGAGCAGGTCGGCCATGTCGTCGGCGTGCTCTTCTTCTTGCGCCAGAATCTCTTCGAAGATACGGCGGGTGGTCGGGTCCTGATCACCGATGTACTGAATGATTTCACGGTAGCTGTCGATCGCGATGCGCTCGGCTACCAGGTCTTCAGTGATCATCTCTTTCAGCGTGTTGCCGGCCACGTACTGCGCGTGGGAATTCTTGCTCAGCAGGTCCGGGTTGAATTCCGGCTCGCCGCCCAACTGCACGATGCGCTCGGCCAGCTTGTCAGCGTGTTCAAGTTCTTGATTGGCGTGTTCCAGAAACTCGTCAGCCGCCGCGTGGGATTTGATGCCCTTGGCCATGAAGTAATGGCGCTTGTAACGCAGGGTGCAGACCAGTTCAGTGGCCAGCGACGAGTTCAGCAAACGCAGGACCTCATCACGGTCACCGTTGTAGCCTTCAGTGACGGCGCCGTCTTCGACGTTTTTGCGTGCGCGCTCTCGCAGGGTGGCGACGTCGGTCATTGGGTGCAGATTGATCATCAGATTTCTCCAGGGCTGTTCCGGTTTTTTTCCGTCGCGCTCTGTTGCGCCGTGCTTACGCAGGCGCCCGGCAGGATCGGGGTCTTAATGTGTGAGTGGTGGGCGCTGGCAAAAGTTTGATTTTTGTTCGCAGACTTTTTGACGCGGGTCAGATTGTCGCGGGGTAAGGTCGCGGGGGGTAGAACCAAGGCGGGGTCAGGACGGGGTGCGCATCTTTGCGCAGGAATCGCCCGCGATGACAGCAGTGCCGGGCATCTTTGCGATGCCACGGCGCTCGTGATCGCGAGCAGGCTCATCCAATCAAAGCCCTTTCATACGAAGGGCCTCAGATCACATGGCGCGTTCGTTGGCGTCACGCTGTTCGCAGGTCATGAAGCCCTTGCTGTTGACGCGGCCATTGTTGTCGAAGGTGACGTAGTACGCCTGCTGATGGCCTTCGCGGTTCAGCACGTAGTTGTTGCAGGTACCTGGATGGGCGCGACGCTGCATGGAGGTCGATGGGGTGCCACCAATGGTCAGGACCTGTTCTTTGGTCATGCCTTCCTCAACCTGCTTGACCAGCGGCTCATTGCGATAGGTCGCGTAATCAACCGGGTTCGGCAGGGTGGTCGATGCGCAACCAGCCAATGCGGCCATGGAAATCACTACTGCCAGGGATTGCTTGAACATTCGAATCGCTCCGCGAAAAAGGCCATTGTTGGCCCGTTGCTGTTAGGAGCGTTGAAGAGGCGAAAGAGTTCGATCAAATTGATGGCGATGGGGCATTACCGGGTTCTGTCATGTTTCATGAATGTTTCCCGACTACTTTCATATAGCTGACTTGACCCGATTGCTCTGATCAAAACGCTCACTCAGGAACGTCCCTTCATGCCGCAAGAACAGGCCACGCGTTATCCCATCGTTCTGGTACCGGGATTGATGGGGTTCGTAAAGCTGGTGGTCTATCCGTATTGGTTCGGTATCGTGCCGGCGCTGCGTCGGGGCGGCGCGCATGTCATTCCGGTGATGGTTTCGGCAGTCAATTCCACCGAGATTCGCGGGGAACAACTGCTGGCCCGCGTGCAGGAAATTCTCCTGGAAACCGGCGCGGCCAAGGTCAACCTGATCGGTCACAGTCAGGGTGCGCTGACCATTCGATATGTCGCGGGTGTTCGCCCTGACCTGGTCGCCTCGGTCACCTCGGTCGCAGGGCCCAATCATGGCTCGGAACTGGCCGATTACTTTGAAGCGCATTACCCGCCCCGCACCGTGAAAGGACGTGTGGTCAACGCTGCCATCCGCCTCGCCACGCTCATCACCAGCCTGCTCGACACCGGTTATCGCGGCACGCGTCTGCCCGTGGATGTCGACGCTGCGCACCATTCGCTGACCACGCGCGGCGTGGCGCGCTTCAACCGGCTGTTCCCCCAGGGATTGCCCCAACACTGGGGCGGGCAGGGCGACGAGGAGGTCAACGGCGTGCGCTATTACTCGTGGTCCGGGACGCTGCAAGCGGGGCGCACCGAACGTGGCAAGAACGTCTTCGATACGTCAAATCTCACCTGCCGAATATTTGCTCGCACGTTCACGAAAGAGCGAGGTCAATCTGATGGCATGGTCGGGAGGTGCAGTTCTCACCTGGGTAAAGTCATCGGTGATGACTACCCGCTCGACCATTTCGACATCGTCAACCAGCACTTCGGGCTGGTGGGCAAGGGAGCCGATCCCCTGGGGTTGTTCCTTGAACATGCCGCGCGTCTCAAAGCCGCCGGTCTTTGACTTATTTGGCCGTAGTTCGTGATCAGTCGACCCGTGAGGTCGCGTAGGAAGAGATGCGATGAGCGATAAAGAGCTTTATGAAATCGAGTACACGCTGGCCGGTGAGCACCATGTCGATCTGATTGAAAACCTCGACGTGCCGATTATCGAGGTCGTGCACGAGCTGGCGCTCAAGCACAACGTGGCCGTTGAAGATGACCCCTTCGATACCGGCGAGGACACCATCGGTCTGCCCCATGTTCTAGGCATTACCGACGTGTCGATTCACGCTGCGCAGGAGCACGACAAAGCCTGATTGCCGGTTTCATCCGAAGGACAGGCTTAATGGATTGCGGCCTTGCGCAGCGGTGTGGTCCAGCGTTCTGCCAGGATCACCCCGCCCAGCGTCAGGGCACCGCCGATGAAGTGATACGACGCCAGCTGCTCGCCCAGTGCGAGCGCAGCGACCAGCGCCGTCAGGATTGGCACCAGGTTGAAGAACAACGTGGTACGGCTTGGCCCCAGGATGGAGATCGCTTTCATCCACAGCAACGGCGCGAGCATCGAGGTCGGGATGCACGCATAGAGCACCAACGGAATGTTGCTCGCGTTCAGGCCGGTTTTCGGTGAAATTGCGAACAACGGAAACAGCGCGATGATCGCCACCAGAATCTGCAGGTACAGCAGCTGCAACGGCGGCATGCGCAACTGCCATTTCTTCAGCAGCGTGCTGTAGGTCGCATACGCCAGTGTCGCGACCAGCATCATGACGTCGCCGATGTTGATGCCATGGGCAATCAGCAAGCTCCAGCTCCCTTGGGACACCACCCATAACACGCCCGCAAACGACACGATTGCGCCGACCAGTGCGCCCGCGGTCAGCCGTGTGCCCAGGCTGGCAATCGACATGCCCAGGGTCATCACCGGCACCAGAGACAGAATGATGCCCATGTTGGTGGCTGTCGTGATATTCGCCGCGTAGTACGCCAGGCTTTGATAAATCGCCATGCCCAGCACGCCCAGCACCGCCACCTTGCCGATGATGGGTTTAATCTGCGCCCGGTTGCGCAGCACGGGACCGAGCAGAAACGGCGTGAACAGCAAGCCCGCCAGCAACCAGCGATAGAAGCCGATCTCGGCCGGGAAAATACGCCCGGCGGCTGCCTTGGTGATGACGTTGTTACCCGCCCAGATCATGACGGTGAGCAGTGGATAAAGGTATTGCATGACCGGACCGGCGGCTGAGTGAGGCGCCATTATCGGCCTGTCAGTCCGCGCGTCCAGCGTGCGCTGCGCATTTGCAGAAATATGCAGCAACATTCTTTGACTACACTGCTCGTATAGCCATGCAGGTGCGTGGCGCTTCCGGAGAAAAGCGATGACGATGCTGCGTATTCCTCTGCTGGTGATGGGCCTGCTGTTGAGCGCCCAGGGTTTTGCCGCCACCGCCCAACAAAACAAGATGACCACCTGCAACGCCGATGCCTCTGCCAAGTCCTTGAAAGGCGACGAGCGCAAGGCGTTCATGAGCACCTGCCTGAAGGCCGCGCCTGCGCCTGCCGCGACCCAGCAGGAGAAGATGAAGACCTGTAACGCAACGGCGAGCACCCAAGCGCTCAAGGGTGATGCCCGCAAGACATTCATGAGCGATTGTCTTAAAAAGAAATAATTTTCCGAGCCAATGGCGGGCGTCGAAATGCGGCGCCAACCCCTGCTTTTTTTGCGATTGCGGCCGATGAACCGGTTTGCAATCGCAGCCTCCTCACGCTTGAGCTCTCAAGGGCTTTCGCGTCGCTGGTTCTCCACTCAGAACGCTGGCAGACTGCCCATCCTTCACGCCGCTCGTTTTGAGGCTGTATGCCAACGTTTACGCCCCGTCAAGTCTATCTGGCCAGTTGCATTCTCGTGTTCGGCGGGTTGCTGCTGGTGCTGCCGCTGAACCTTCTGCCCAGTCTGCTGGCGGGTTTGCTGGTGTATGAACTGGTCGACATGCTCACCCCGCAGCTGCAACGGCTGATTGCCGGCGAGCGTGCGCGTTGGCTGGCGGTGGCATTGCTGGGGACCTTGGTGGTGACGGTGTTGGCGTTGCTGTTTGCCGGCGCGATCAGTTTCCTGCTGCACGAGGCGGAAAACCCCGGCGCGTCGCTGGATAAATTCATGATTCTGGTGGACCGCGCCCGCGGTCAGCTGCCGCCTTTCATCGACAACTACCTGCCGGCCAGTGCCACCGAGTTTCAGGTGTCGCTCAGCGCCTGGCTGACCAAGCACCTGGGCGAGCTGCAACTGCTCGGCAAGGGCGCGGCGCACATGTTCGTGACCTTGCTGATTGGCATGGTGCTGGGCGCGATCATCGCCCTGCAGCGCATCCCCGATGTCACCAAGCGCAAGCCACTGGCGGCGGCGCTGTTCGAGCGTTTGCACCTGCTGACTCAGGCCTTTCGCAATATTGTTTTCGCACAGATCAAGATCTCGCTGCTGAATACGGCGTTCACCTCGATTTTTCTGGCGGTGATCCTGCCGCTGTGTGGCGTGCACTTGCCGCTGACCAAAACCCTGATCGTGCTGACCTTCCTGCTGGGCTTGCTTCCGGTGGTCGGCAACCTGATGTCCAACACGCTGATCTTTATCGTCGGCATGTCATTGTCGATCTGGGTGGCGGTGGCGGCGTTGGGTTATCTGATCGTGATCCACAAGGTCGAGTATTTCCTCAACGCACGGATCGTCGGCGGGCAGATCAGCGCCAAGTCGTGGGAGTTGCTGCTGGCGATGCTGATCTTCGAAGCCGCCTTCGGCCTGCCGGGGGTGGTGGCAGGCCCGATTTATTACGCCTACCTGAAGAGCGAACTGCGCCGGGCGGAGTTGGTTTAGCGACTGCTGCTCAACAGTTGTGCCCCCTTTTCACGGCTGCACGCGGTGTTTTTGTGGGACCGGCTTTAGCCGGGAAGGGGCCAGATTGCACACCATCAATTTTGCGGCGTGAGGCCCGACGCCTTCCCGGCTAAAGCCAGTCCTACATTTGCACGCGGTCAGTAGGACCGGCTTCAGCCGGGAAGGGGCCAGATTGCACACCACCAATTTCGCGGCGTGACACCCGACGCCTTCCCGGCTAAAGCCAGTCCTACATGTGCACGCGGTGTTTTTGTGGGACCGGCTTCAGCCGGGAAGAGGCCTTCATGAACACCCTCGATTTCGCTGCGTGACACCCGACGCATTCCCGGCTAAAGCCGGTCCTACATTTGCACGCGGTCAGTAGGACCGGCTTCAGCCGGGAAGAGGCCGGTTTGGGCACCATAAAATTTGCGGCGTGACACCCGACGCATTCCCGGCTAAAGCCGGTCCTACATTTGCACGCGGTCAGTAGGACCGGCTTCAGCCGGGAAGTGGCCAGATTGCACACCATCAATTTTGCGGCGTGACACCCGACGCCTTCCCGGCTAAAGCCAGTCCTGCATTTGCGCGCGGTGTTTTTGTGGGACCGGCTTCAGCCGGGAAGAGGCCAGATTGCACACCATCAATTTTGCGGCGTGACACCCGACGCATTCCCGGCTAAAGCCAGTCCTACATGTGCACGCGGTGTTTTTGTGGGACCGGCTTCAGCCGGGAAGGGGCCAGATTGCACACCATCTATTTTGCGGCGTGAGGCCCGACGCATTCCCGGCTAAAGCCAGTCCTACATGTGCACGCGGTGTTTTTGTGGGACCGGCTTTAGCCGGGAAGGGGCCAGATTGCACACCATCAATTTTGCGGCGTGAGGCCCGACGCATTCCCGGCTAAAGCCGGTCCCACTAAAAAAGCGGGACAGCCGCGAGTCAGCCGTAGCGCTTTTTCGCTTCGATCGCCAGACCGCTGCCGATGCTGCCGAAGATGTTGCCTTCGACGTGCCGGGCCTTGGGCAGCATGGCCGCGACGCTGTTGCGCAGGGCCGGGATGCCGCTGGAGCCACCGGTGAAGAACACGGTATCGACCTCGGTCACGCCAACGCCCGCGTCATTCAACAGATTGGTCACGCTGGCGCGCACGCGTTCGAGCAATGCATCGATGGACGATTCGAACAGCTGCCGCGTCAGGTCGACGCTCAGGCCGGGTTCGACGCGGTCCATCGGCACAAGGCGACTATCCGCCTCGGTCAGCAGGATCTTCGTCTCTTCCACTTCCATCGCCAGCCAGTGGCCGGCGCGTTGCTCAATCAGCCTGAACAGCCGATCAATGCCCTGGGTGTCTTCGATGTCATAGCGCATGCTGCCCAGCGCCAGTTGCGACTTTTGCGAATACACCGAGTTGATCGTGTGCCAGGTCGCCAGGTTCATGTGCGTGCTGGTTGGCATGTACGCGCCGCTTTTCATCCGGCTGCCGTAACCAAACAGCGGCATCACGCCCTGCAGGCTAAGCTGCTTGTCAAAGTCGGTACCGCCGATGTGTACACCGCCCGTGGCGAGGATGTCGCTGTGGCGGTCATCGATCAGACGTCGCTCCGGCGACAGGCGCACCAGCGAGAAGTCCGACGTACCACCGCCGATGTCGACGATCAGCACCAGCTCTTCGCGGTCCAGCGTCGACTCGTAGTCGAACGCCGCCGCGATAGGCTCGAACTGAAAGGAAACGTCTTTGAAGCCGATCTTGCGCGCCACGTCGGCCAGCGTGTCTTCAGCCTCCTGATCGGCGGCAGCGTCGTCATCGACGAAATGCACCGGGCGGCCCAGCACCACTTGCTCGAAGGAGTGGCCGGCGGCGGCTTCGGCGCGCTTTTTCAGTTCGCCGATGAACAGGCCGAGCAGGTCCTTGAAAGGCATCGCTGTACCGAGCACGCTGGTGTCGTGCTTGATCAGCTTGGAACCCAGCAGGCTCTTGAGCGAGCGCATCAGGCGGCCTTCATAGCCCTCGAGGTATTCGTGAAGGGCGAGGCGACCGTAGACCGGGCGGCGCTCTTCGATGTTGAAAAATACAACCGAGGGCAGCGTGATCTTGCCGTCCTCCAGTGCGATCAGCGTTTCCACTCCAGGGCGTAGCCAGCCGACCGTAGAGTTGGACGTGCCGAAGTCGATGCCAAGGGCACGGGCCGGGGATGGAGTGCTCATCTGCTTTGCATACCAGTCAAAAAACGGCCGCGCAGTGTATGCGAGTGCGCGCCGGATGCGTAGCGCGAAACGTCGGTTTATCGCACGCCCGGTATCTATTTCGCGAGCATGGCTTGAACTGCGGCCCCGAGCCCCAATCTAGCAGGCAACTCTTCATGTTTTTTGGCCGGTCTGGACAGCGTTTCATTAGCGAGACTGCGTGCCGATAACCTTGCAACGTTCAACGCAGCCAGCATTCACATGTGAAACGCGCTGCGGACTGGGCTGGATATTCCAGAATTGGGTGACCGTCAGATGGACTTCAAAGACTATTACAAGATTCTTGGCGTAGAGCCGACAGCGGACGAGAAGGCGATCAAGACCGCCTATCGCAAGCTCGCGCGCAAGTATCACCCCGACGTCAGCAAAGAGCCTGGCGCGGAAGACAAATTCAAGGAAGCCTCCGAAGCGTATGAGGCGCTCAGCGATCCTGAAAAGCGCGCCGAATACGACGAGATTCGTAAATACGGCAGTCAGGGCCGGTTCCAGCCACCACCTGGCTGGCAGGGCCGTGACGGTGCGGGCGCGGGGCCGGGCTTTGGTGGCGGCAACTTCGAGAACGGCGACTTCTCCGACTTTTTCAGCTCCATCTTCGGCAATCGTGGTGGTCAGCAAGGCGGTCGGGCGCAGAGCCCGGGCCGTCGAGGGCAGGACGTGGAGATGGAACTGGCGGTGTTTCTGGAGGAGACACTCTCCAGCGAGTCCAAGCAGATCAGCTTCAAGGTGCCGCAACACAGCGCCAACGGTCAGCGCATGGCGGACATCACCAAGACGTTGAATGTGAAGATCCCGGCGGGCGTCACCGATGGCGAGCGCATTCGCCTCAAGGGGCAGGGTGCGCCGGGCGTGGCGGGTGGCGAGAAGGGCGATCTGTATCTGATCATCCGCCTGGCGCCGCACCCGATGTTCGACGTCGAGGGCCACGACCTGATCATCACGGTGCCGATCGCGCCGTGGGAAGCAGCGCTTGGCACCAAGGTGGCGGTACCGACGCTGACCGGCAAGATCAACCTGACCATCCGTCCGGACAGTCAGAACGGGCAGCGGCTGCGGGTCAAGGGCAACGGTCTGCTGAACAAGCAGGGCCAGCGCGGCGATCTGTACGCACAACTGAAAATCGTGATGCCCAAATCCACCGATGAGGCGACCAAAGCGCTGTGGGAGAAACTGGCCGAGCAGGCCGCGTTCAATCCGAGGGCTCAATGGAGTAACTGATCATGAGCAACACCCTGGTCATAGACATGCAGGAGCTATGTGAGGTGGTCGATCTGCCGGCCGCTTTCGTCATCGAGATTGTCGAGCACGGCATTCTCGAACCCCAGGGAAGGCAGCCGGACGAATGGCTGTTCGACAGTGCAGCACTGTCGATCGCCAGGCGTGCGGTCAAGTTGCATCACGAATTGCAGATGGAATGGGACGGCGTCGCCCTGGCGCTTGACCTTCTGGAAGAGCTTGAGCAAGTGAGGGCGGAAAACCGCATGCTCAGGCAGCGGTTGGGGCGGTTCCTGGACTGACGAGCTGATGAATGTGCTGAGGCCATCGCGAGCAAGCTCACTCCTACGGTATGAGGTGTATCAGCTGCGCCAAGGCTGACTGCCTGACCGGGGTCCGCTTGCTAGCCTTTCTTCGGCAATTCCACGGTAAACGTCGTGCCGTCTCCGACGTTGGACACGACCGTGATTCCGCCGCCATGGGCATGCACCACTTCTTTCACGATGAACAGCCCCAGGCCAAGGCTGGTGGACGGGTTGTGGATGCCGGCCTTTTCATTGGCCGAGCGCACCAGCGGGTCGAAGATGCTGCCGATGGCTTCCTCGGCGATAGGCTCTCCGCCGTTATGCACAGAGAGGCTCACATGGTTTTCGCTGCCGGTGAGTGTCACGGTGACCCGACGCGTCGCCGCACCATGCTGCAGGGCGTTGCCAATGAGGTTTTGCAGTAATTGCGCGATGCGTGCCTGATCCCACTCACCCCGGGTGTCACCGGTGCTGGTGAACACTGCGTTGCAATCGGGCTGTCCTGCCGTGGCGGCGTCGATGGCTTCGCGGCAGGCCAGGGTCATCTCCATCGGCTTGCGCTCGACCGGCAGCGTGACGCCCAGACGGCTGCGGACGAATTCCAGCAGATCATTGATCATCGTGCCCATCGACAAGCTGCTGCTCTTGATGCGCTTGATGTACGCAAGATCGGCGTCCGACAGCGTGGTCTTGCGCATCAGCACTTCGGATGACATACCGATGGCCTGCAAGGGTGCGCGCAGGTCGTGACCGAGAATGGCGAGAAAGATGTCACGGGAGCGCGTCACGCGATCGGCGTAGGCAGCGGTCGACTCGGCCAGCGCTTCGTCGATGGCCTCGTTGAAGCGGATCATGTCGGTGATGTGGCTGACCTGTGGATCTATCTGGTTTTCTGCCCAGAAGCGCACGACCGTGGCCCGAAGGTGGCGGAACTCTGAAGTCATCTGCACCAGGTCAAACCCGACTATGTGGCGCAACTCACCATGACTGGAGGCGGCCTGATCGAGTGTCGGGGTTTTGCCGATGTCTTCGCCTTGGGCCTTGGCGATGCGCTCGGCCTTGGTCTGCGCGGTGTTCATGTCACGGGCCGCCGCGAGAAGGATCGCCTCGGCGTGGTCGCGTAGCTCGACTGAACTCATCTGAGCGGCTGCGGGCGTCAGCGTGGCAGCAAACCGTTCCCACTCATCCACGATGCGATCCACATTCTGAACGATGAAGTCCGAAAGACGCATGGGGAACTACCTTGCTGGCGGGGCGCTGAATGAGAGCGCGCATAGTACCGCCATGTTGTTGCAGGAAACATCACGGATTTGCACGCTTTCATTGTAGGAGCGTGGCTTGTCCCGCGATCGGCGACAAAGTCGTCGTGAAAAGCGGCGATCACGGAGTAGCTGGATCATCGCATTCATGGATTTCACTGGCGCTGCGCACCAGATCGCGGGACAAGCCACGCTCCTACAAAAACGGACTAATACCCTTAGAACAGGAAATACCGTTGCGCCATCGGCAAGATCTCGGCCGGCTCGCACCACAACAGCACGCCGTCAGCCTTGACCTGATAGGTCTGCGGGTCGACGTCGATGTTTGGCAGGTAGTCGTTGTGGATGAGGTCGGCCTTGGTCACGCTGCGGCAGCCCTTGACCACGCCGATCTGTTTCTTCAGCCCCAGCTGCTCCGGGACGCCGGCATCAAAGGCCGCTTGACTGATGAAGGTCAGGCTGCTGGCGTGCAACGAGCTGCCGTAGCTGGCGAACATCGGGCGGTAGTGAACCGGCTGCGGGGTCGGGATCGAGGCGTTGGCGTCGCCCATCAGGCTGGCGGCAATCGAACCGCCCTTGAGGATCAGGGTCGGTTTCACGCCGAAGAAAGCCGGGCGCCAGAGCACAAGGTCCGCCCATTTACCCACTTCCACCGACCCCACTTCATGGCTGATGCCGTGGGTGATCGCCGGGTTGATGGTGTATTTGGCGATGTAGCGTTTGGCGCGGAAGTTATCGTTGCCTTCGCCGTCACCGGGCAATGGGCCGCGCTGGCGTTTCATTTTGTCGGCGGTCTGCCAGGTGCGCATGATCACTTCGCCGACGCGGCCCATGGCCTGGCTGTCGGAGCTGAGCATCGAGAACGCGCCCAGATCGTGAAGGATGTCCTCGGCAGCAATGGTTTCGCGGCGGATGCGGCTCTCGGCGAACGCGACGTCTTCGGCGATGCTCGGGTCCAGGTGATGGCAGACCATCAGCATGTCCAGGTGCTCGTCGATGGTGTTGCGGGTGAACGGCCGGGTCGGGTTGGTCGAGCTTGGCAGCACGTTGGCGAAGCCGCAGGCCTTGATGATGTCCGGCGCATGGCCGCCCCCAGCGCCTTCGGTGTGGTAGGTGTGAATGGTGCGGTTCTTGAACGCCCCCAAGGTGGTTTCGACGAAGCCGGATTCGTTCAGAGTGTCGGTATGGATCGCGACCTGCACGTCGTACTGATCGGCGACGCTCAGGCAGTTGTCGATGGCCGCGGGCGTGGTGCCCCAGTCTTCGTGCAGCTTGAGGCCGATGGCGCCGGCCTTGACCTGTTCGATCAGCGGCTCCGGCAGGCTGACGTTGCCCTTGCCGGTAAAACCGATATTCATGGGGAACGCTTCGGCGGCCTGCAACATGCGCATCATGTGCCATTTGCCGGGGGTGACCGTGGTTGCGTTGGTGCCCGTCGCCGGACCGGTTCCGCCGCCAATCATGGTGGTGACGCCGCTCATCAGCGCTTCTTCGATCTGTTGCGGGCAGATGAAGTGGATGTGCGTGTCGACGCCGCCGGCGGTGAGGATCATGCCTTCGCCGGCGATGACTTCGGTCGCGGCGCCGATGGCGATGGTCACGCCGGGCTGGATGTCCGGGTTGCCGGCTTTGCCGATGGCCGCGATGCGCCCGTCCTTGAGGCCGACGTCGGCTTTGACGATACCCCAGTGATCGACGATCAGCGCGTTGGTGATCAACGTGTCGACGACTTCGGCGGCAACGCCCTGGCCCTGGCCCATGCCGTCACGAATGACCTTGCCGCCACCGAACTTCACTTCCTCGCCATAGACGGTGAAATCCTGCTCGACCTCGATCCACAGCTCGGTGTCCGCCAGACGCACACGGTCGCCGACAGTGGGGCCGAACATGTCGGCGTAGGCTTGTCGGCTGATCTTCATACTTCGTTCCTCGAATCAAAGCGGCAAGCCTCAAGCGGCAAGCGGCAAGTAAAAGCGAATGTTGTGTACGCCGCGGACTGCTGTGCTTGGCGCTTGTGGCTTGGCGCTTGCAGCTTGACCTGGCTGGAAAGTGAACGCGTTTTACAGTTCACCCATAACTCTTCCGGCAAACCCGAATACCCGCCTCAACCCGGCCAGGTCCACCAGTTCCACTTCCCGCGCCTGCCCGGGCTCGAAACGCACGGCGGTGCCGGCAGGGATGTTCAGGCGCATGCCCCGGCTGGCGGCCCGGTCGAAGGTCAGGGCGTCGTTGGTTTCGAAAAAATGAAAATGCGAGCCGACCTGAATCGGCCGGTCACCGCTGTTGGCGACGCTGAGGGTAATGGTACGGCGACCGGCGTTGAGCTCGATGTCGCCGGGCTGGATCTGGTATTCACCAGGAATCATGCGCTCTTCCTCGACAGTAACTTGTAGTAGATGGCCGTGGCCTTGTATTCGCCATCGGGGTTGCAGGCGTAGTCCGGCAGCAGGCCAGACGGCTCGTAACCCAGCGCCCGATAGAAATCCTCGGCATCGGAACCTGCCAGCGTGTCCAGAAACAACAGCCCACGCTGATGTTGCTGCGCGGCCTGTTCCACGGCGGTCATCAACTGCGTCGCCAGCCCGCGCCGACGCGCCTGACTGAGCACCAGCAATTTCTGCACCTCGGCGCGGTTCAGGCCATTGGCCTTCTGGCACAGCGCCAGTTGCACCGTCGCCAGCACCTGGTCTTCTTCTGCCACCACCCACAGCAGCACATTGCCCTGCTCGACCTCGGCCTTGACGCCGTCCCACCAGGTGGCGGCTTCTTCAGCGGCGAGATCGGCCATAAAGCCGACCGAGGCCCCGTGGCGGACGGCGTCCAGCAACAGCGCCACCAGACCTGAGCGGTAGTGCGCGAAGCTTTCTGACGTGACACGGCGTAAGTGGGCGGCATTCATGGGTGAAGTCCTTTCAGAGTGAACAGTCAGGCGACAGGCTTGATGCCGGGCGCTTGGGAGGGTGGAGCAGAGGCGCCGGGCGACAGGTCCAGCTGCATGAAGGTCAGGTCCAGCCAGCGGCCGAACTTGGTGCCGACCTGGGGCATTTGCCCGGTAGTGATGAACCCCTCGCGCTCATGCAGGCGAATCGACGCCGCGTTACCGCTCTCGATGGCCGCAACCATCATGTGCTTGTCGCAGGCGCGGGCGCGTTCGATCAGCGCCTTCATCAGAAGCGGACCCAGGCCGTTGCCCCGCTGATCGGCACGCACGTAAACCGAGTGCTCGACGGTATGGCGAAAGCCTTCGAACGGCCGCCAGTCGCCGAACGACGAATAGCCCAGCACCTGATCGTCGGCGTCGACCACCACCAGAATCGGGTAACCCTGGGCCTGGCGTGCGGCAAACCAGGTTTCGCGGTTGGCGAGATCCACCGGCTGCTCGTTCCAGATCGCCGTGGTGTTGAGCACCGCGTCGTTGTAGATGGCCAGCACGGCCGGCATGTCAGTCAGCAAAGCGTCACGAATCGAATAGGTCATGTTCGTTTCCACGGGTTCCTGTGTGGCTGTTTCGACGGGCATCTCAGGTTCAATGGGCCGCTCAGGCAATCGGCTGATGCACGGTGACCAGCTTGGTGCCATCCGGAAAGGTGGCTTCGACCTGGATTTCCGGGATCATTTCCGGGATGCCTTCCATCACCTGTTCGCGGGTCAGCAGGGTGGTGCCGTAGTGCATGAGGTCGGCAACGGTCTGGCCGTCACGCGCACCTTCCAGCAGAGCGGCGGAGATGAAGGCCATCGCTTCTGGGTAATTGAGCTTCACACCGCGTGCCAGCCGCCGCTCGGCAACCAGGCCTGCGGTGAAGATCAGCATCTTGTCTTTTTCGCGTGGGGTCAGGTCCATGGGTTTTGTCCGTCTTAAATAACTGAATAAGTCAGCGCTGCAATGTACTTGTAGGAGTGAGCTTGCTCGCGATTGCGATTCGTCAGATAGGTACATGTCTCCGACACACCGCAATCGTCCGGATGCGGCCCAGACCAAGCTCACTCCTACAGGATGTCTATGCGTGCCCCGAGGGAGCGAATTGGGGAACGCGGTCCATCATGTACTCCAAATCCTCGGTGCCACTGCGTCACGCCCCAACAGGGCAGGGCGCAGCAGTTTCCATAATTCAATCAGCCAGGCCCGCGCGTGCAGCGCTTCGTCTGCCAGGCAGCGGGCGACGATCAAACCGGGCAACTGGCTGAGGTCGCCGCGCACGGGAGAATCTTCGGCCAGCTCGCGGCAGCGCTCCATCAAATCTGCATCGATTTCCCCGGTCACGATCAGCGTCGCGAACACCGGTTTTCCGCCCAGGCCGATGGGTGAATCCAGCAAGCCGTCATCGCCGACGATGCGCTGACGCTCGTGCCACAACAGCCTGCCGTCGCGACGAATATCCAGGTGCGCCTGAAAGTGGCCCTGATCAAAACGCTCGCCGCTGGCCGGTCGGCCCAGCGCAACCACGTCCCAGTAGAACAGCCGGGCGTCGCCTTCCAGGTCGATTCGCGTCGTCAGTTCAGCCTTGGCCTCGCTGAACACGATGCTCTCCTGGGGCAGCCACTCCAAGGTGCCGCCTGCAGCGACTTTTAGGTCCAGTTGCTGATAGGCCGGACCTGCTGCGCGGTACCACTTCGCTGCGCCGGGGCTGGTCAGTTGTGCCCAGGCGTTGGCGCCGACGCTGGCGCTGATGTCCAGCCGATCGCCGCCGGCAATGCCGCCCGGCGGGTGAACGATGATGTGCTGGCAGACCTGCGGGCCTTCGGCGTACAGATGCTTTTGCACCCGCAACGGACCTTTATGGCGCCGTTGCGTCGGGCGCGTGCTGTCGCCGAAACGCCCATAGGCCAGCTCCAGCTCGGCATGCCAGCTGGGGGTGAACAGCGCGGTGTGGGCAGGAAGATTCATAAGTCGATTATCGTGTTATCGAAGGTCCGTACCTTAGCTGATCGGCGCATTAAATGGTGACCAGACCCCGAACGCCTTCGGCCTCCATGTTTTCGCCGCGGCCCTGCTGGACGATCTCGCCGCGGGACATGACGATGTACTGATCCGCCAGCTCGGCGGCGAAGTCGTAGAACTGCTCGACCAGCAGGATCGCCATGTCGCCGCGCGCGGCGAGCTTTTTGATCACGGCGCCAATCTCCTTGATCACCGACGGCTGAATGCCTTCGGTGGGTTCGTCGAGAATCAGCAGGCGAGGGCGACTGGCCAGGGCGCGACCAATCGCCAGTTGCTGTTGCTGCCCGCCGGACAGGTCACCGCCGCGACGGTGCTTCATCTGCAGCAGCACCGGGAACAGCTCGTAAATGAACGGCGGGACTTCCTTGGCTTCCGAGCCCGGGAATCGCGACAGGCCCATCAACAGGTTTTCCTCAACGGTCAGTCGGCCGAAAATCTCCCGGCCCTGAGGCACGTAGGCGATGCCGGAATGCACGCGCTGGTGCGGCTTGAAACCGGTGATCGGCTTGCCTTCCCACTGCACCACGCCCTCTTTGGCGGGCAGCAGCCCCATCAGCACTTTCAACAGCGTGGTCTTGCCCACCCCGTTACGACCGAGCAGGCACGTGACCTCGCCGATGTTCACGTCAAACGACAGGCCGCGGAGGATGTGGCTGCCGCCGTAGAATTGATGCAGCTGAGTGACGGTTAACAATTTGATTTCCTCGGATTCATCAGCTGCAAGCTGCAAGAAAAAGCGGGTCATGCTTTTGGCTTCAGCTTGCCGCTTGCAGCTAAAAGCTTGCCGCTGGGCGGTTCACCGCCCCAGATACACCTCAATCACCCGTTCATCCGCCTGCACGTCCTCCAGCGATCCTTCCGCCAGCACGCTGCCCTGGTGCAGCACGGTAACGTGGTCGGCGATGGTGCCGACGAAGCCCATGTCGTGCTCGACCACCATCAGCGAGTGCTTGCCGGCCAGGCTCTTGAACAGCTCGGCGGTGAATTCGGTTTCGGCGTCGGTCATACCAGCGACGGGCTCGTCGAGCAGCAGAAGCTGCGGGTCCTGGACCAGCAACATGCCGATCTCCAGAAACTGCTTCTGGCCGTGGGACAACAGCCCGGCGGGACGTGACATCGACGCCGTCAGGCGAATGGTTTCCAGCACCTCATCGATGCGGTCGCGCTGCTCTCCGTTGAGCTTCGCCCTCAAGCTGGCCCACACCGATTTGTCGGTCTTCTGCGCCAGCTCCAGGTTTTCGAACACGCTCAACGCTTCGAACACCGTGGGCTTCTGAAACTTGCGGCCGATCCCGGCCTGGGCGATCTGCACTTCACTCATCCTGGTCAGATCGAGGGTTTCGCCGAACCAGGCCTTGCCGTGGCTGGGGCGGGTCTTGCCGGTGATGACGTCCATCAGCGTGGTCTTGCCCGCGCCGTTGGGGCCGATGATGCAGCGCAGCTCGCCGACGCGGATGTACAGATTCAGATCATTGAGAGCCTTGAAGCCGTCGAAGCTGACGCTGATGTCCTCCAGGGTCAGGATCGTGCCGTGCAGGGTGTTCAGCCCCTTGCCTGCGGCCTGCCCGAGACCGATGGCGTCGCGGCTGGTGCCGGCGTCACTGTTCGGGTCGAGCACCGGATCGAATGCGGGCGTCGGAGTGCTTTTCATGGCTCGCTCCTTTTCTTGATCAGGCCGATCACGCCTTTGGGCAGGTACAGCGTCACCACGATGAACAGCGCGCCGAGGAAGAACAGCCAGTATTCAGGAAAGGCCACGGTGAACCAGCTCTTCATGCCGTTGACCAGACCGGCGCCGAGCAGTGGGCCGATCAGCGTGCCGCGACCGCCCAGGGCGACCCAGACTGCCGCTTCAATGGAGTTGGTCGGCGACATTTCGCTCGGGTTGATGATGCCGACTTGTGGCACATACAACGCCCCGGCCAGGCCGCACAACACGGCGCTCAACACCCAGACAAACAGCTTGAAGCCGCGCGGGTCGTAGCCGCAGAACATCAGGCGGTTTTCCGCATCGCGCACGGCGGTCAACACACGACCGAACTTGCTGCGCGCCAGACGCCACCCGACAAACAGACTGCCCGCGAGCAACGCTACCGTCAGCAGAAACAGTACCGCGCGGGTGCCTTGGGAGGTGATGCTGAACCCCAGAATGCTGCGGAAGTTGGTGAAGCCGTTGTTGCCGCCAAAACCGGTTTCGTTGCGGAAGAACAGCAGCATGCCGGCGAAGGTCAGGGCCTGGGTCATGATCGAGAAGTACACGCCCTTGATCCGCGAGCGGAAGGCGAAGAAGCCGAACACCAGCGCCAGCAACCCCGGCGCCAGCACCACCAGGCACATGGCCCAGAGGAAATGCTGCGTGCCGACCCAGTACCACGGCAGTTCGGTCCACGACAAAAAGGTCATGAACGCCGGCAGGTCGTCGCCCGACGCTTCGCGCATCAGGTACATGCCCATTGCATAACCACCCAGGGCGAAGAACAACCCGTGGCCCAAGGACAGCAGACCGGCGTAGCCCCAGACCAGGTCCAGTGCCAGGGCGACGATCGCGTAACAGAGGATTTTGCCCACCAGCGTCAGCGTGTAGGCCGACACCTGCAGGCCGTTGCTTTCAGGCAGCAGGGACAGCAATGGCAGGGCGATCAGCAGGGCAAGAATTACCACGCCGACCGAGACTGTGACTGTGGTGCCAGCGCGTTGCGCGGCAGTGACCATCAATGGCTGATTCATCAGTCGATCACCCGTCCTTTGAGTGCGAAGAGGCCTTGCGGACGTTTCTGAATGAACAGAATGATCAGCGCCAGGATCAGGATCTTGCCCAGTACGGCGCCGATCTGCGGTTCGAGGATCTTGTTGGCGATGCCCAGCCCGAAGGCCGCCGTGACGCTGCCGGCCAGTTGACCGACGCCGCCGAGCACGACCACGAGGAAGGAATCGATGATGTAGCTCTGGCCCAGGTCAGGACCGACGTTGCCGATCTGGCTCAGCGCCACGCCGCCCAGCCCGGCGATCCCCGAGCCTAGCCCGAAGGCCATCATGTCGATGCGCCCGGTGGGCACGCCGCAACAGGCGGCCATGTTGCGGTTCTGAGTGACGGCGCGCACGTTCAGGCCTAGGCGTGTCTTGTTCAGCAGCAGCCAGGTCAGCACAACGACAAACAGCGCGAAGGCGATGATGACGATGCGGTTCCAGGGCAGCACGAGATTGGGCAGCACTTGAATGCCGCCCGACAACCATTCCGGGTTCGCCACTTCGACGTTCTGCGCGCCGAACACCACGCGAATCAGCTGAATCAGCATCAGGCTGATGCCCCAGGTCGCCAGCAGCGTTTCCAGCGGGCGACCGTACAAATGGCGAATGACCGTGCGCTCCAGCGCCATGCCGATGCAGGCGGTGACGAAAAACGCGATCGGCAGCGCCACCAGCGGATAAAACTCAAGGGCGCCGGGGGCGTAGCGCTGGAACATCATTTGGACGACGTAGGTGGCGTAGGCGCCGAGCATCAGCATCTCGCCGTGTGCCATGTTGATCACGCCGAGCAGGCCGAAGGTGATCGCCAGTCCCAGCGCCGCCAGCAGCAGAATCGATCCCAGCGACAGGCCGGCGAAGGCTTGTCCGAGGATCTCGCCGATCATCAGTTTGCGTTTGACCTGAGCCAGGCTGGTTTCCGCCGCCAGGCGCACCGTGGGGTCAGTTTCGACGCTGGGTTCGAGCAGGGTTTCCAGCCGGGTGCGGGCCAGCGGATCACCGGTCTCACCGAGCAGGCGCACAGCGGCGAGCCGCACGGTGGGGCTGACGTCGACCAGTTGCAGGTTGGCCAACGCCAGGTTCAGGGCCGAATGGACGCTGTCGTCCTGTTCGCTCGCCACTTGTTGCACCAGCAATGGCAACTGCGCCGGACGGGCGTTCTTCTGCAGGATTTGCGCGGCCGCCAGGCGAACCTTGGGGTCGGCAGCGAGCAGTTGATGGCTGGCCAGCGCGGTGTTGATCAGGCCGCGAAGGCGGTTGTTCAGGCTGATGGCTTGGGGCGCATCGGGGTTGGGCGCATCGGCCAGCGCGGGAGCGTCAGGGTCGACGGCGATGAAGCTGTCGCCGTTCTGGATGAACGCCCGGTTGCTGCTGTCAGCGGCGACGCGACCGTCCTGCAGGGCAACCAGCAGTTCGACGCGCGCCGGGTCAGGCTTGGCGGCCCAGGTTTCCAGCAGTTGGGCGCGCTCGGCGGATTGGGCCGCGACAAAGTCGCCGGCATCGCTGGCATGGGCGGCGAAAGGCAGCCACAGGCACAGCGCGAGAAGAAGGTGGAAATATCTGGGCATATCGAGTCCTGGAAGCACCCGCACGACCTAACGTCAGACGGGGAACCTGTAGGAGTGAGCTTGCTCGCGATCGCGGTATACCAGCCGACATCATCGTCACAGGCAGATCGCAATCGCGAGCGAGCTCACTCCTACAGGGATAGGTTCAGCCGGAACATTTCAGCCGACCGTTTACCCTTTGTCGCTTAGTTACTCTTGACGGCGTAGTCAGGCTTTTTGTCGTTGCCCGGAATGAACGGACTCCACGGCTGGGCGCGAATCGGCTCTTTGGTCTGCCAGACCACGTTGAACTGACCGTCGGCCTTGATCTCGCCGATCATCACCGGCTTGTGCAGGTGGTGGTTGGTTTTGTCCATGGTCAGGGTGAAGCCCGACGGCGCGGCGAAGGTCTGGCCGGCCATGGCTTCGCGGACTTTATCCACATCGGTGGATTTGGCTTTTTCGACCGCTTGCGCCCACATGTGGATACCCACGTAAGTGGCTTCCATCGGGTCGTTGGTCACGGCCTTGTCGGCGTTCGGCAGGTTGTGCGCCTTGGCGTAGGCCTTCCAGTCGGCGACGAACTTGGTGTTGACCGGGTTCTTCACCGATTCGAAGTAGTTCCAGGCCGCCAGGTTGCCTACCAGCGGTTTGGTGTCGACGCCGCGCAGTTCTTCTTCGCCGACCGAGAACGCCACTACCGGTACGTCGGTGGCTTTCAGGCCCTGATTGCCCAGCTCTTTATAGAACGGCACGTTGGAGTCGCCGTTGACGGTGGAGATCACAGCGGTCTTGCCGCCTGCGGAGAACTTCTTGATGTTCGACACGATGGTCTGGTAATCGCTGTGCCCGAACGGGGTGTAGACCTCTTCGATATCCTTGTCCGCCACACCTTTGGAGTGCAGGAACGAGCGCAGAATCTTGTTGGTGGTGCGCGGGTAGACGTAGTCGGTCCCCAGCAGGAAGAAGCGCTTGGCTCCGCCGCCGTCTTCGCTCATCAGGTATTCAACCGCAGGAATGGCCTGCTGGTTAGGCGCCGCGCCGGTGTAGAAGACGTTCGGCGACATCTCTTCGCCTTCGTACTGCACCGGGTAGAACAGCAGGCCGTTCAGCTCTTCAAATACCGGCAACACCGACTTGCGCGACACCGAGGTCCAGCAGCCGAACACCACGGCGACCTTGTCCTGGGTCAGCAGCTGACGTCCCTTTTCCGCAAACAACGGCCAGTTCGACGCCGGGTCGACCACCACCGGCTCAAGCATCTTGCCGTTGACGCCGCCTTTGGCGTTGATTTCATCAATGGTCATCAGCGCCATGTCCTTGAGCGAGGTCTCGGAGATGGCCATGGTGCCGGACAAAGAATGCAGAATGCCGACCTTGATGGTCTCGGCCGCCTGAGCGGTCCAGGTCAAACCCATCGCTGCGATCGATGCAGACAAAGTGAACGCTTTCAGCAAACTACGACGCTTCATTGGCTAGCTCCATTCCTTGATTTTTTTAGATGACGGCGGTTGGCGGTGCAGAGTTGAGTCTGCTTAGGCTTTAGCAAAGGCTGGGCCAAGGCTGCGCACGTCGCAAAATGGAATGAAAACGTCGCCTGTGCAGGGCGCTGCGCACCAATGTGGATCGGTGCGGGACCGGTGGTGCGTCAAGCGCGCGCAACTGGTGCGATACCGTCGGGTGCCGCGCGGTTGAGTGGCCTGACACACCTGAAAGTGCGGCTACCTCACGAAAATCTCACGCTCCCCCGTAAACAGATCAAAGGTCTCGTACACCATCGAATCCGGCGCGGTGAAATAAGCGAATGCCTGTCCGTTCACTTCTTGAAACGCACTGAGTTGCAGGCGAGTGCCAGGCGGGATGGCAACGTGGTCGGCAAGAAAGCCGGAGAACAGATTCTTCTTCGGAACCGACGGTGCGAAGATCAAAAAAACCGGATGCGTATTGCTCGCAGCCTTGTCAGTGACGAATCTGTCCAGGCTCCAGCGCACGGCATTCCCTCGGCTGATTGATGCCGACTGCACCCCCGCGTCGACGAACACCGCGCCGAGCTCGCGTCGCAAGTGCTGCAGGCTTTCGTCGGTCACATGCGCAGCGCGGAAGGCATCGCCTTTCCATGAACGCAGGCGGTAAAACTGGTTGAGAAATGCCTGTGTGCGGGACGTTCGCGCTCCGCTTCTCAGGAGTTGGTTGATCTCCGCCGAACCGCCTTCGATGTAGTCGAGCAGCTCGGGATACTGCTCTGCTCTTCCCCGTTCAGCCACGGTCAGGAACCGGGCTTCATCAAGGGAAGGTTGAGGGATGGGGTTACCTTCGGAGGGGGTAGGCCACTTCTTGAGTATCACACTCAGTTCATTCCGGGCTTGTCGATCGGCCTGCGGGCTGAGGCGCACGACCGGTTGCGAGACCTTGCGCCAGCCCCCGGTTCTTGCCCGTATGACATATTCTTCCTCATGGATCAGCAGCGCCGGATCCCGGGGATGGGGTCGATACAGACGACACCGCCCGAACAGATTGAAGCGTCGGCCGACGTAGCCTTTTTCAGACCCTAAGCTGATCTCAGTGAATTTGCTCCGCTCCAGCCGCGTGATCATGCCTGACTCGGCAAAGTGGGGCGCTCCGGAGGGTGACAGCAGATAGCCGATCTGCACCTGCCCATCGCGTCCGGTACGACGGACCAGATGCGGGCGTTTAAGCATCGCCAGTTGAGGTCCCTTCAATGCCGCAGCGCTTGCGCGACCGATACCGGCAGTAAACAAGTAACCCACTGCGCCCATGAGCTCTTGTGCAGCACCCTCCCAATCGTTTTCATCCACCTTTTGAAAGCCGCTCCAGGCGTGGCCCAGGCCCATTCCGAGCGCGAGGGGGATCATGACGGGGGCGGGCAACAGCAACAACCCGATGCTCATGGCCATGTCAAAGGTTTGTGTTCGGGCATCGGCGCTTTCGGGCTGGATTAACAGGGATCTTGCCTCCTCTCTCAATTGGCGGATCCGCACCGCGAAATGCTCATCGAACGGGTCGCTGTGCTGCTCCACGAACAGCACCGGATTCAACAAGTTTGACGGGATGGGAACCGGAGTCGGCAGCGAGGTCACCGCGTCTGGAAAGCGCCAGTGCTTGAACCACTCCTCATAATCGAGCATCACCCGAGCCACTCGCCGATCGGCCAATGGCAGCAACCTTGCGACGTAGGATTTGTACACGTCACGCTCCAGAAACGCTCGTGTGAGGTGGAACATGCCGTCGAGGGAGCGGAACACAACGTTATCCGGCGCGTTGAGTGTGCAAAGAACCACAGGCCCCTTTTCAAATGTGCCGACCGGGGCAATCAGCATGATGTCCGGAATCTTGACCCCGCCGATGTGCAGGAATCGCACCTCTATCGTCGCCCCGTCCACCTCACGACGCTGCTGCGGATCGGGACCGTCCAGGACCGCCTTGATCCAGCGCAGGCGGTTGTCGGGAAACCCCTTCAGTTGACTCTCCCTGTACGCCATGGCGAGCCGCGCCACCAGCAATTCCCGATGCTTACCCTTCAACTGATCAGCATAATCCGAATGATCAAGATGTTCGGCAAGATAGTCGTCCAGTCGCTTCGGGATATCGATTCGCGCCAACAGCGCCTTCACCACGTCTCCCGAGAGTCCCGGTATCGCTCGGCCGCGCTCGTCTGTAACAACCAGCGCGCTGGCTTCGTGGATATTCGTGCGCAGTGCGTTTTCGTGGGCCAGTGCGTGCAGCGAACAGGTCTGCGGCGGAGTTTCGGGCTCTGGCTCGGCGGTGGGCGAAAAGCGGGTCGAGAGATGCCGGTGGAACATCGCCATGACTTGGATTTTCTGGGGGGACAGCCGAATGTTTTTCTCTGCCAGTGCGGCGGTGACCGTCGCGTCGACGTACCCGCTGATGACCTGGGCGCTGTCACCTTGCGGGGTGTTGAAGCGCTCCAGGCTGAGGCGTCGGATGGTGCGGATAGCCTGCGCGTAAGCCGTTGCATCGCGGGTCCATTCGACCTGCTGTTCCTCACTCATTTCTTTCCACCAGTCGGGCATCTGTTCGCGGACCACATCGCAATCCAGCTGGCGCTCGATACGGTGGTTGTCGAACAACTGATTCGAGGCCATTAGTTCGAGAATGAGGCCTTGAAAAGACGGCTGATTCAGGCTCAGGGACTGAGCGATGTTTACCGCGTGGTCGAAGTCAGCCTTCTGTTTGATGATTTGCGATGTCAGCAGCAGGCTCATGAAATTGTTGCCCAGTTTCTGCAAGCCCCAGCGTATTGGGGGCTGCACGCGCGCAACGCCGGGGAGTGCCAGTGCGACCAGCTCATCGAGCTTGAGGTGGCCCAGCAATCGGCGTCGCTGAGCCTCGTCGGCAAGACGATGGGTGAGGGTTTCGGTGAGCTGATTCAGTGAATCGAATCGTTCCAGGCTGTCGGCAGGGGTATAGAGGATGACCTCTCCGACGGACTCGTCGTCGGTGGCCGGAACCTGATCACTGCGCTGCTCGGTGACCACAAATGCCCCTGTCAGCGCAAACAGCGCAGTGGCCCCGGTGCCCAGCCACAGACTGAACACATCGTGTTTCTGCAAGGGATCGGCCGAGGTGTCCACGCCGTAATCCAGTGTGTCGTTAAGCATGCTGTACAGATGAGGCAGGAACTCGCGCTTCTCGACACGCATCTGGCACTCCAGCCTGAGTAACTTGACCCGGTCTGCGAGGAAGTCCTCGCGCCGGGCTTTGCCAGACGGCTGAATCTCTGCCCAATAATCCGAGAGTATTTGCTTGTAGCGGTCGGCCAGCCTTTGCGCGATGGATGCGTACAGGGCGACCAGCGCCTCGCGGTCGAGGGCACCAATGGAGGCCATGTCAGCCGAAGGCGTTTCTGTGGCGTAAAGCCCGGCAGACGCGACGTCCTGCCACTGAAAGGACCCTGTGAAGTGTGCGGTCAGGCTGGCAAGCAGCGGGTAACTGCTTGGGGTTTCTGCTGCACCGGGTTCAATACTCCGCTCTCGGCAGACGAGCCATGTACTGGCGTAGTCAAACGCGAGCCCGCGATGGCTCAGGCGCAGGCACTCGGTGAGCGTCCGCTCAAGGGCCTGGGTGAAATCGGGCAGTTCGTAGAGCGTAAGCGCGGAGCTGTCGACGGTGGGGTCGGATGAAGCGGTGACGGTTGTGGAGTTCATGGCGCCTGTTCGTATGCATGAGGGATGACTCGCAGAACCGACGGGTTCGGCGACTCGTTTCATGGAGTCAGGCCTTGGGGCGTGCGTCTGTAGGCGGGACCAGGTCTGGATGTGAAGGGAAATCAACCAGACAGGTAGGATTTTTCGCGGAGGAAGAGGGGCACTTGATGAGCAGAAAATCAGGTGCGGAGCCTGAAACCCGAAATGAGGAGGAATTCATCACTAAACCACCCAAAAGAGGTTCCAGGCCCCGCGAGACGCAATCTATGCTGTTGCCGGCATTTTGGCAAAGCGCGAACGCACTATTCGATCGAGCAGCCACACCGCCAACATCGAAACGCCCACCAGCGGGAACGCCACGCCCAGCACGATCATCACCGCGGTAGCGGTTTTCCAGCGCGGCAGGTCATGCCGCAAAGGCGGAACACCGAAGCCGTTTTGTGGCCGACGCTTCCACCAGATCACGATGCCGCTCACCGAACTCAGCAGCACCATCAGGCAAATGAACAGAATCAGGATCTGGTTTATCCAGCCGTACATTTTGCCCTCATGCAGCATCACGCCCAGCTCAGTGGCTTTGGACACGGTGCTGTAATCGCTGTACCGCACGTCCGCCAGCACCTTGCCGCTGTACTGATCGACATGCAGCGTGGCGTCATTGCGCGGGTCATCGGCGAACACGGAAACGGTGAACACGCCATCGGCGCTTTTTGGTGGGGTGATGCTGTAGCCCGGTTCGATGTTGCGCGCCTTCGCGATGTCGACCACTTGCTGCAGGGAGATGGCCGGCGCTGCGGGAGCGCTGGACATATGGGCGTGGTTCATGTGCTCGGCATGATCCCCGGATGACACCGGCATCGGCGTGTTTTCCATGGCCCACGGCACGGTCTGCACGCTGGCGCTATTCAGGGTGCCGGCCTGTTTGTCCGACTTGGGTACGTCATTCCACATGGCTGCCGGAAATGTGTTCCATACGTCGGCGTACATTTTTCCCCACATGCCGGTCCAGGTCATGCCGCTCAGCAGCATGAACAGCAGCGCCACCGAGCCCCAGAATCCGGTTACCGCGTGCAGGTCGCGCCAGAGAATGCGGCCCCGCGCGCTGATGCGCGGCCAGAGTACGCCGGCCGGTGACCGCCCTCGCGGCCACCACAGGTACACGCCGGAAACCACCAGCACGATGCCCCAGCCAGCGGCCAGTTCCACCAGCCGATCGCCGACGGTGCCGATCATCAGTTCGCCGTGCAGTTCGCGCGCAATGGCTTGCAGGTTTTGCTTCGCGTCTTGAGTGCCGAGCACCGTACCGCTGTACGGATCGATGAACACGTTCACGTCGCGTCCGTCGTTTTTGACCACGAACTGCGAGCTGCTCTCGGCATTCAGCGGCGGCAGGTATTTGCTTACCTGCGCCTGTGGATAAGCGGTCATTACGCGCTTTTGCAGGTCATCGGCGCTGAGTGAGTGGTGGGCGGGTTTGACCGTCAGCAGGTCGCTGTACATCAGCGCATCCAGCTGCGGCTTGAACAGGTAAATGATCCCGGTGACCGCCAGCAGGATCATGAACGGCGCGACGAACAGGCCGGCATAGAAATGCCATCGCCACGCCAGGTTGTAGAAAGACACATTCGGTTTGGGCATGGTGCAACGCTCCCGTCAGGGAAAACACGGCGCAGCCCGCTGGCGGCCAGAGAAGCCGTCAGCGAGTACGAGTCAATTTGAGGTGTTCAGGCGACTGACGAGAGAGGCGGGGCGCGACTGCGGGCGTTGGGGAAGACGTTGCGCTGAGCGTGGCCGAGTTGCGTGGCCTCGCTGTAGAAGTCGGCGGGTCTGGGCGGGACGGGGGCCAGGACGGCGACGGTTTTGGTCAGCGCCGGGCAACTGAACAGCAGTGTGCAATACCCGCACTTGGCCCAGATGACATGATCGACGCCCGCATCTTGCCCGGCCTTGGCATGGCCGCTGTGCTCGTCCGCGCCCATGCCCATGCCCATGCCCATGTCCATCGACGCCGACATGTCCATTTCGCCGTGCATCGACATCGACATGGATGTTGGCGCAGGCATTGCCATGCCGCTGTGATGCTCCATGGGCATCGACTGGGAAATCAGCGGGCCGATGAAAATCATCAGCATGGCGAACAGGCTCAGCCACGCACCCTGCGAGTGACGAGGGGCGTGGGCTGATCGGGCGCGGTTCGCGGGCGGACGTTTCAAGGGGGCGGTGTCGGAATTCGGCAGGTCAGTGGGCGTGGGCCGGGGCGGCAGCATCGGGTGGCTGTTTCAATACCATCACCTCAACGGTCAGGTCTCCCGCTTTCTCAAAGTGCAGTGTGAGGGGAAAGGTCTGGCCGTCGATGAGTCGGGCACGGTCTTTCAGATCCAGCAGCATCACGTGATAAGCCATGGGCGCGAAGGTCACGGTGCCGCCGGCAGGGATAGCCACCGTCTCGACGTGCTGCATTTTCATCAGGCCGTCCTTGCTGATGTGCTCATGCAACTGGGCGGCACCGGCGATGGGGCTGTCGACCGCGTTCAGCCTATCGCTCTCAGAACCTCTGTTGTGGATAACAAAATAGCCAGCGACGGTGGGCGCGTTGGGCGGCAGTGCCATGGACCATGGCTGCGCGACGGTCAGTTGGCCCTTGGTGTAATCCTGGGCTTCGACGAAACAGGCCGGCAGGGTGAGGGCGACCAGCAGGAGAAGTTTGTTCAGCATCAACGCAGGTCTCTGGTTCATTGAGGTAGGCGACGGCACGATCTGTAAATCAGACCCTGGGTGATACGTGCGGGTTACGCTCAGGCCATTGCTGACGGGGCGGCGCGCGCAGCACCAATACCGCGACAGGGAACCGCACCGGTTCGACAAGGGCGAACAAGCCAAAGCCGATGCTGGTCGGCACTGCAACCAGTGGCATGGCATTTGTGCAACAGGCGCAGTGCTGCATGAACGCGATGTCAGGGTGGTAGGGCGATTGTTTATCGATGACTTCAACGGGCGTCTTGGCCAGTCGTGACGCAGTGCCGGTGCAGCCGCTTCCCCACACCAGCCGCTCACCTTCGGGGCGCGGCATGGTCGGTGTCATCGGCATTGCCAAGACCCCGAACAACAGTGCGAAACACGCCACCCAGGCGAACGCCCGTCGCCGCTTCTGCGTGATGATTTGATCTTGTTGTTTTTTCATGTCGGCCATTTAGCCTGATCGGCCGCCAGATGTAAAAAGCCCGCCCGCGACGTTATGTCGCGGGGCGGGTTTGGTTCAGGAAGGGTTCAGCAGCGGGTCATGCGGTGGAAGCGTGGAGCTTCAGGCCCAGGGCCTTGATGACCTTCATGATGGTGGCAAATTCGGGGTTGCCGTTTGTGCTCAGCGCTTTGTACAGGCTCTCTCTACCCAGCCCAGTATCACGTGCGATCTGAGACATGCCATAAGCCCGCGCGATGTTGCCCAGAGCTTTGCGTATGAGCACACCATCGCCATTGTCTTCTTCAAGGCACGCGTCCAGATAGCCTGCCATGTCTTCGGGTGTTTCCAGATATTCCGCTGCGTCGAACGGTTTGAACTCTTCTTTCATCATTGTTCCCTCGCCGTGAGGCGTTCCGCAAAAAACACGGGAAGGTATACCGGAGAGCACATTTCCGATGTCAGTCAAGTCAGACGGTGAAGTCGGACCGATCCGCAAACCCGGACGATTTTTTGGCATTTCAGGCCTGCGTCAGCCACCGCTCTGCAACGCCTCCAGCACGTCGCCCACACTCCAGAATGCCCGATCCACTTCCGGCAGCACCGGCCGCTTCAACACCAGCACCGGTACCCCGCGCTCCCTCGCCACTTCCAGCTTCGGCTCGGTCGCGGTGCTGCCGCTGTTCTTGCTGATGAGGACGTCGATGTTGCGAGTCTCGAACAGCTCGCGCTCATCCTCCAGCAGGAAAGGGCCGCGCGCGCCGATCACTTCACAGTGTTCGTTGCCGGGGTAGACGTCCAGGGCACGCAGCGTCCAGAACTGATGGACGGGAATCTCGTGCAGATGCTGCAAAGGTTCGCGGCCCAAGGTGAACAGGGGGCGTCGAAAGGGGTCGAGGGCGGCGATTAATTCTGCCCAGTCCGCGACTTCGCGCCAGTCATCGTCCGGACCTGCTTGCCACGCGGGTCTACGCAATGCCCAGCAGGGAACACCGGTCAGCTTTGACGCCGTGACCGCGTTCTGGCTCATTTGCGCAGCGTACGGGTGCGTCGCATCCAGGATCAGATCGATGCCTGTTTGCTGCACGAAGTTTGCCAAACCGTCAGCGCCGCCGAACCCGCCCACACGGACTTCGCAGCGCAAGTCGGTGGGCACGCGGCCCACGCCGGCCAGGCTGTAAACATGCTGAGGCCCCAGCGTGCGGGCGATCGCCAGTGCGTCGGTCACGCCACCGAGCAACAGCACGCGTTTCATGATGTGTGGTTTCAAGCAAACCCTCCTGCGTGCCCGACGATCCCGCCTTGGCGGTCGATGGCAAAAACCTCCACCTCAACTTGCGCCGGCACCACGCTGCGGGCGAAATTCAGCGCGTGCTGACACACCGCATCACCTAGCGCGATGCCTAAGGCCGAGGCCATGGCCAGCGCTTGCTGACTGGTGTTGGCTTGGCGAATGTTTTGCTGCAGCTCGGCGTTAGCGCCCACGTCGGCAGCCCATCGCGCGAGCTGAACCAGATCGATACTGGAGTGGCGGCTGTGCAGGTCCATGTGGCCGGCCGCCAGCTTGCTGATCTTGCCGAAGCCGCCGCAGACACTGAGCCGCTCCACCGGGGTTTTGCGCAGGTGCTTGAGCACAGCGCCCACAAAATCCCCCATCTCGATCAGCGCAATATCGGGGATCTGATACACACGACGCATCGTGTCTTCACTGGCGTTGCCGGTGCAGGCGGCGATGTGCTGGTAACCGTTGGTGCGGGCGACGTCGATGCCTTGGTGGATCGACGCAATATACGCCGCGCAGGAAAAGGGCCTCACGACGCCGCTGGTGCCCAGAATCGACAGCCCGCCGAGAATCCCCAGCCTCGGATTCATGGTTTTCAGCGCCAGCGCGCTGCCGTTTTCGACGCAGACCGTCACTTCAAATCCGCCGTCGTAGCCGACGTCCTGCGCCAGTTGCGTGAGGTGTTCGGCCATCATCCTGCGCGGTACCGGATTGATCGCCGGCTCGCCAACCCCCAGCACCAGACCCGGGCGGGTGACGGTACCCACGCCTTCTCCCGCGACAAATCGTACGCCGGGCTCAGGGATCAGCCTGACCTGGGCAGACACCAGCGCGCCGTGGGTCACGTCCGGATCATCCCCGGCATCCTTGAGCGTGCCGGCCTCGGCGCCGTTTGCAATCAGACGGCAGAATTCCAGGCGCATCTGCACGCACTTGCCTTTGGGCAACGTGATGTCGATGGCATCGTTGGTTTCGCCGGCCAGCAGCAGGCGCGCGGCGGCGAGGGACGTCGCCGTGGCGCAGCTGCCGGTGGTCAAGCCGCTGCGTAACGGCGCGGGTTGCTCGGCGGTTTCGTCGCGCATCAGGGTTTGATCGCTTCGAGCAGGGTGATCGGCAGCGCCTGACGCCAGGTGTCGAACTCGCCCAGTGGTTTGGCGTGTGCCAGATGAATGCGGGTCAGTTCGCCGCCGTATTGCTCGCGCCAGCTCACCAGCATCGCTTCGCTCTGCAGCGTGACGGCGTTGGCGATCAGTCGGCCGCCCGAGCGCAGGTTTTGCCAGCAGGTGCGCAGCACACCTTCGCGGGTGACGCCGCCGCCGATGAAGATCGCGTCAGGTTGCTCAAGGCCCTCAAGCGCATCCGGAGCACGTCCGCGAATCAATTGCAGGCCGGGCACCCCCAGCGCATCGCGGTTGAATTCGATCAAGTGTTGCCGGCCCTCGTCAGCCTCGACCGCGATGGCGCGGCAGGTCGGGTGCGCGCGCATCCACTCGATGCCGATGGAGCCGCAGCCTGCGCCCACGTCCCACAGCAATTCACCGGGAACGGGCGCGAGACGGGCCAGCGTAATCGCGCGCACGTCGCGCTTGGTCAGCTGACCGTCATGCCGAAACGCCTCGTCCGGCAGACCGCCCAGTGGCGAGAGACGCAGTGCATCAGGCTGTGCGCGGCATTCGATGGCGACCAGGTTCAGCGCAGCGATGTCGGTGGCATTCCACTCGCCGGCGGTGCCTTCGATCTGTCGCTCGGCGCTGCCGCCCAAGTGTTCGAGGACGATCATGAGGCTCGGACCAAACCCGCGTTCGCGGAGCTGTGCCGCGATGGCCGCCGGGCTGGAACCGTCATTGCTCAGCACCAGCAGGCGCAGGCCGTGTTGCACGTGGGCATTTAATGCAGCAACCGGACGGGCGACGACCGACAGCGTGACCACGTCTTGCAACGCCCAACCCAGACGGGCCGCCGCCAACGAATAAGAAGACGGCGCGGGAATCACCCGCATCTCATCGATGGAGACCTGTTTCGACAGGCTCGCGCCGACGCCGAACAGCATGGGGTCGCCGCTGGCGAGTACGCAGACCGGGGCGCCGCGTTGCTCCAGCACCGGGCTCAGGGAAAACGGGCTCGGCCACTGGCGCTGCTCCGCCTGAATGCACGGCGGCAGCAAGGCCAGCTGCCGCGGGCCGCCGAACACCTGCCGCGCCTGCAGCAGCGCGTGCCGAGCGTTTCGGCCCAGACCTTTATAGCCGTCCTCACCGATTCCCACGACTGTCAGCCACGGTGACATGAATTGCCCTCAACCCGATTGCGTGCAACAGGCCCGCCCGCTCGGCCTGTGAAAGTGGCCGGCATGATACCGCGCCAGCGGGCCCGGTTCGTATGGGTTTGTGAATCCGACAGAGCGTCTTTTCATGGCAACGGCCAAAGCAGGCATAATACGGCCCCTGTAACTTTTCGTTTCTCTACGCGTCCGCCCGTTCGCACCAGGTGATCCATTGACCGAGCCGTTGTCCGCTCGCCCATCCGCTACGCCCATTCGCCCCTCGGCTTGTCCGGGGTTGTTGCGTATCGTCCCGGCGCTGGATGGCGGCATCTGCCGGATCAAACTGCCGGGCGGGGTGCTTTCCGCGGATCAGGCGCTTGCCGTGGCAGACGCCGCAGAGCGGTTCGCCGGTGGCGTGATCGAAGCGACCAATCGCGGCAATCTGCAGATTCGCGGGATTGGCGCTGACCATGACGGGCTGATTGCGAGCCTGCTTGATGCCGATCTGGGGCCGAGCAACCCGGCCAGCGACGACGTACGCAACCTGATGCTCAGCCCGACCGCAGGCCTGGATCCGCAGCAGTTGCTGGACGTGCGTCCGCTGGCCGGGCAGATCCTGCACTCTCTCGAGCACCACCCGCGTTTCCACGAGCTATCACCCAAATTCGCCCTGTCGCTGGACGGCGGCGAGGGACTGGCGATGCTTGAGCATCCCCATGATCTCTGGCTGTCTGCAGTGGAGGTCGATGGCCGGACGCTGCTGGGTTTCGGGCTGGCGGGCTGTCCGGCCAATGATTCGCCAGTGGCCGCCGTAGTAACGGAAACCGCGCACGCACTGGTCGTTGCGGTGCTGGAAACCTTCCTCGACCTCGCTCGCCCCGATCAGACGCGCATGCGTGATCTGCTGAAAGAAATGCCAGTCACCCGTTTCATCGAACACGTCGCCGCGCGTTTGCCGCAGCAACTTGTGGTTGATCAAAAAGTAACCGACTGGCGGCGCGCGCCGATCCGGCCCTTTGCGCACATCGGCACGTACTCGCAAAGAACAGCCGGCGTTGTGGCCGTGGGCGCAGGCGTGCCGTTGGGGCGGTTGCGGCCGTCCATGTTCCGTGAAGCCGCCCGATTGGCGACTGCGTTCGGCGACAGCCAGTTGTGCATGACGCCGTGGCAAAGCCTGATGCTGCGCAATGTCCCGGCGGAAAATTCAGCACCCATGCTGGATGGCTTGGGTCAGGCAGGTTTGCTCGTCGATGCGGCTCAGTCGCTGTCGAAAATCGTGGCCTGCACCGGCTCCGCGGCCTGCGCTAAAGGGCTGGCTGACACCAAGGCCGACGGGCTGCGTCTGGCCGCATTGCTGCAAGAAAACGGCATCAGCCGCGCGGTGCACCTGTCCGGCTGCGCGCGCTCATGCGCCGCTGCGCACGTGATGCCGGTGACCCTGCTGGCAGCGTCGCCCGGTCGTTACGACCTTTATTTTCGTCATGCAGACATGTCCGGATTCGGCGATCTGCATGCACGTGACCTCACTATTGAAGCAGTCGGCGCGTTGTTGACCGCCGACTCACGGAGCAACACCCATGATTGATTACATCCGCGACGGCCAGGAGATCTACCGTAACTCCTTCGCGATCATTCGTGCCGAAGCCCGGCTCGATTCCATCCCGGCCGACCTGGAAAAACTCGCCGTACGGGTGATTCATGCCTGCGGCATGGTTGATGCGGTCGAAGGCCTGCGCTTCTCGCCGGGCGCAGGCACGGCAGGTCGCCGCGCACTGGCCGCCGGCGCGCCGATCCTGTGTGACGCACACATGGTCGCCGAAGGGGTCACGCGCACGCGCCTGCCCGCCAATAATCAGGTGATCTGCACCCTGAAGAACGAGCGTGTGCCCGAGATGGCGCGGGAGCTGGGCAACACCCGCTCGGCTGCAGCGCTGGAGCTGTGGCGCCCGCATCTGGAAGGCGCGGTCGTGGTGATCGGCAACGCGCCGACCGCGCTGTTCTATCTGCTGGAAATGCTCGATGCCGGCGCGCCGAAACCTGCGCTGATCCTGGGTTTTCCGGTGGGCTTCGTCGGCGCCGCTGAATCCAAGGACATGCTGGCTGCCGACAGTCGCGGCGTGCCTTACGTGATCATGCAGGGCCGCCGTGGCGGCAGCGCCATGGCGGCGGCGGCGGTCAACTCACTCGCCACGGAGATCGAATGATGGCACCACGCGGTCGACTGATTGGCCTGGGCGTGGGGCCGGGTGATCCGGAACTCATTACCGTCAAGGCGCTGCGCCTGTTGCGCGAGTCGCCGGTGGTCGCGTACTTCGTCGCCAAGGGCAAGAAGGGCAACGCGTTCGGCATCATCGAAGGGCATTTGCAGCAGGCCCAGACCCTCATGCCACTGGTGTACCCGGTGACCACCGAGGCGCTGCCCTCTCACATGTCTTATGAGCAGGTGATCAGCGAGTTCTACGACCGCAGCAGCGCCGATCTGGCTGCGCACCTGGACGCCGGGCGCGACGTGGCGGTGATCTGCGAAGGCGACCCGATGTTCTATGGCTCTTACATGTACCTGCACGATCGTCTGGCTGATCGCTACGAAGCGGAAGTGATTCCCGGTGTCTGCTCGATGCTCGGCGGCGCGTCGGTGCTGGGTGCACCGCTGGTGTACCGCAATCAAAGCCTGTCGGTGCTCTCCGGCGTGTTGTCCGCCGAAGAACTCAAACGCAAGCTTCAGGATGCCGACGCTGCGGTGATCATGAAGCTGGGGCGCAACCTCCCGAAAGTGCGTCAGGTGCTGGTGGAAACCGGTCTGGCTGAGCGCGCGCTATACGTCGAGCGCGCGACCATGGCCAATCAGAAGATCGTGCCGCTGGCGGAGGTTGACCCGATGTCGTCGCCGTACTTCTCGCTGATCATTGTCCCCGGCGAACGGTGGCAAGGCTGATGGGCACGACCAACATCAAGGCCCCGGCGATTGTCATTCTCGGCAAAGGCGCGCTGGCGACGGCGCGACGTATTCAGCAACTGTATCCCCAAGCGCTGATTTACGGGCTGGCCGGACGTGTGGAAGACGGCGACCGTAGCTACTTGGAGTTTGGCGCGACACTGCGTCAGCTTTATCAGCAAGACACGCCGATCATCGCGCTGTGCGCAGCGGGCATCGTCATTCGCACGCTGGCGCCGGTTTTGCTGGAGAAGGGCGTTGAGCCGCCAGTGCTCGCCGTTGCCGAAGATGGCAGTGCAGTCGTGCCGCTGCTGGGGGGACTGGGTGGCGTCAACGTCATGGCCCGGGAAATGGCTGTCGCACTGAACACCGCAGCGGCCATCACCACCAGCGGCGAGCTGCGCTTCGGCACCTGCCTGCTCAATCCGCCCGCCGGCTACGCATTGGGCGATCTGGAGCTGGGCAAGCGCTTCGTCAGCGACTTGCTGTCGGGTGAAAGCGTGCGCGTCGAGGGCGCGGCGCCGTGGTTGGCTCAGGCGCAGCTGCCTGAGGATGATCAGGCGCAGTTGGCGATTCACGTCGGTTACGACGAGCGCGAACCCAGCGAGCACGAGTTGCTGATCTACCCGCGCAATGTACTGGTGGCGGTGAGCGGAGATCTGCCTGATCCCGCCGAGGCTGTTAAAAACGCGCTGCATGAGTCGCGCATTGCCGTGCAGGCGCTGGGCTGTTTACTGGCCAGCAAAGCCGAGATGGCCAATCCGGCGCTGCACGCTGCAGCCGACGCGCTCAGCGTACCGTTGCGTTTTACCGCCGCCGGTATGCCCGCCGAAATGACCCAGCAGGTATTGCCGCAACTGCTGCCACCGCTGACGCCAGCGGCGGGCGTTGCCATCGCTGTCGCGCCACAGCCTTTGGATGTTTCACAGATCGGCTGTGGACGTGGGCGGCTGGCAGTCATCGGCCTCGGCCCGGGCGCTACCGACTTCATGATCCCCGCCGTAAAAGCCGAGCTGGCGCGCGCCAACGATGTGCTGGGCTACGAAACTTACGTGCTCATGGCCGGGCCGTTCCGTGCCGACCAGGTGCTGCACTGCACCGACAACCGCGAAGAAATGCTGCGCGCCCGCCATGCATTCGAGCTGGCCGCTGAAGGGCGGTCGGTGGTGGTGGTTTCCTCGGGTGACCCCGGCGTGTTCGCCATGGCCGCTGCGGTGCTGGAAGCGCTGCACGAATCGGACAATCCCGACTGGCACCGGGTGGATTTGCACATACTGCCGGGCGTGTCGGCTTCGCTGGCAACCGCCGCGCTGGCGGGTGCGCCGTTGGGTCATGACTTCTGCGTGATGTCCCTGTCGGACAACCTCAAGCCCTGGGAGATCATCGAGAAGCGCCTGGATCTCGCCTGTCAGGCCGATCTGGCCCTGGCGTTCTACAACCCGATTTCGCGCTCCCGGCCCTGGCAGCTCGGGCGCGCCCTGGAAATCGTGCGCCAGCATCGTGGCCCGCAAACCCCGGTCACCCTGGGGCGGGATATTGGACGGCCGGCGCAGACGTTGCGGGTCATCACACTTGGTGAGCTGACGCCGGAGCAAGTCGACATGCGCACCATGGTCTTGATCGGCTCGTCGTTAACCTGCGTATTCCCGCGAGCCAATGGCCAGTCGTGGGTCTACACACCTCGCTGGTATGGCGCCAAGCCGGCGTGAGCGACGCTGCGGTTTGCGCTGTGGGATCGGTCTTATAAGTGACGCAGCCGTGTCTGCGAGTAGACGGCGAAACCGGGCCATTGCCCGGCGGAAAACGTCAGGTGGCGGCCGACACCACCTGTCGTCTGCTTCCATTGTCATGGGCGGCTGTTCTCGCAACCCTGTGCTTTCTCTCAAGTTTGCGTCTCCCCGGTTCAGGGGAGTGCGCTGCCGCTCTGTAGGACGGCTTGCTCGAACGTGTCTGTAAGGCGTCCAGCCCCTCGGGTGGCGCACTTTCAAATGTTCGTTAATCTCGGAGGTGTCCACGACGGACTCACCCCATCAGTTAAAGGATTAACGAATGAAGCATGAAACAAGCATGACCATCGCCGAGCGCAGTGCGTTCATCAACGACTGCCAGCTAGCCGACTGCACCCACTCGATGATCGAGCACGTTTCGGCAATGGATGACCCGGTTCCGGGCCTGCAGGACGAGCCGAGCCAGGGCGCTGTTGTCGCTGGTAACCTGTTGGCGTTCGCTGAAGGCGTTTCGCGGCAGAACAAGGAAGACGTCATGGACTCTCTCCTGTTCGCCACGCTGGCTGCCAACAAAGATTTCAATCCGGAGACCCAGAGTCAGGAGTGGTACGCCAGGTTCAACAAGGCGCTGGCGACGATGGGCTGGATTTCGACCAACTGGAGCTACTCCCGTTATCGCTCCAGCCATCAACGCTTCAGCATGGAGCAGGCCGGGCTGGAGATTCTCGGTTCCGCCATTGCGGCCGCCGCGCTGCCCGGGCCTGCCTCCCTCGCCATGCTGAAAGTCGCCGCTGACGCCGTTGAAGCGCTGAAGGCTCAGGACAAACCGCTGCGCATGTTCGAGCGTCAGACCAAGACCCATAAAGGCGCGAACTTCCGCATCGGCGCCTGCATGGAGTCCACCGACGGCACCGTCAATATGGCCATGGGCGCGGTCAACTTCTCCGCCGACTCGGCCGTCACCAACGTGCTGTTCTGGGAATGGAACAGCACCGAGGTCGAGACCTTCCGCGGCGAGGACCACTTGGTGCTGAACTCGCGGATCTACGCATCGGTGCGCAAACGGATCCAGCAGCGCCTGAGCAAAAGCGCTGAATCGGCGATCGATGAATTCGACATCTGAACGCTACAGAGGGGGCGCGAGTCGCCTCCTCTCCCATGGAGATGTGCCATGCATCAGGGAATGATCGAAGCACAAGTCAGCGCCGGCTGCGTGTTGTTCACGCACAGCGGCTGCTCGACACAGCGCAAAAGCGACGCTGCCGACTGCGTTCTGTACACGCAGCTGGCGGCAACAAAAAAACACCCTCGCTTCACGGCCACTTCGGCCTGGAACGACACCTGGCTGGCAGCGTTCAACCGCTTCGGCTGGGCGCTGAAAACCCACGAGGCATTGGCTTGCCCCTCCGCTGAGTTAGGGCCCGGCTCAGTCTGGGCATGGATTAAGAAGACCCTGCCGGCGTTCATCCCCGCTGACCTGTTGTTTGCGGCAGAGTCCACGGCCTGGCAATCGTTGCTGAGTTACCCGGATCAGCCTGCCATCGAGCGCTTGGCAAGTGAGGCGCTCGAGCCGGTTACCGTCGGGATTCCGCGCGAAGCGCAAGACGGCCAGAAAGTGGTGCTGCAACTGGGGTTTTTGGACGCCAACGGTGAACTGTCGATGGTCCTCATCACCTTCACCCACTGTTCGTTGCTGAAACACGACTTTCTGTTCGAACCCCTGCAACCGGCGAATATCATCAGCAATGTCGAGCTGAGGTTCTACTCGCTGCGGCTGATGGATCTCGTGTACTCGCCGTTGCGGTCCAAAATCAGCCAGGCGCTGGAGGACCGACGATCGGGGCTGGTCTGTGCGCTGAAGGAGGCGGGTGATGTCCACTGACGAGAGCGTGCTACAGGGCCGGAATTTTGTGTCGTTTGCGCCCGGAATTTCTGCGCAGCTGCGCGCCGACATCCTCGACTGTTTGCTCTACGCGCAATTATCCGCAGACCAGAAGCACGATCGGTACCGCAACTGGAAGCCCTGGATAGAACAGTACCAGCGCACTATTTACCAAAAAGGCGGCAGGCTGACCGGCAGTATCGATCCCGGGATGGTCACGATCAGGCGTTTGCGGGATTTGCGTTATCTCCCCGCCAGCGCTTTCGGCAGGGCAACGTCGCCGGAGCTGCACGCATTGATGGCGGGGTCCCTTCATACGTTACTGAGCAGCGAGCATGCCAACACGTTCTTCAGTTCCTGGTTTTCCTCGGGGCAGTCCGAGAGCTTCCAGGTGGTGCCGTGCAGGGCGAGCGGCACCGGGGCGGTAGATATTCTGGTGTGCGGGCTGCAGATGACCACGCGTGCGGTGCAACCGGGGCTGTTGTTCTGGGACACCCTGTCCGGGGACATGATCGTGCGTACCAACGGGGCGTCATTTTCACTGACCGAACAGAGCTATGCGCCGTACAGGGAGAAGATCAGTCGCGACCTGACCGACGCCGCGAAAAAGGCCATTGCCGAGCTGTAGCGTGCGTCGTCAGGTCAGCAGATAGCCCTTGATGCCAGTGAAGATGATCTGCGCTGCCAGGGCGCAAACGAACAACCCCATCAGCCGGCTGACGATCTGCAGGCCTTGATCGCCGAGAACCCGTTCGATGCTGTTCGAGAGGTAAAGCACCACGCCGACCGTCAGGCTGGCCAGCGCGATGCTGACGATGGCGGTGAGTTTGTCGTCCCAGTGTGGCTGGCTCACGCCCATGACCAGCAGCGCGCCGATGGTGCCGGGGCCGACGGTGATAGGGATGGTCAGCGGCACGATGGCGACATCCTGCTGAACGTTGTCGGTCTGCACGCCGGATTTGCCCTGGGCCATGGCCAGCGCGGAGATGAACAGCACACTGCCGGCGCCGATTCTGAAAGCGTCGGCGGTGATGCCGAAGACCCCGAAAATCACCCGCCCGAACAGGTACAGCAAGACACTGGAAACCAGAGTCGCGAAGGCGATCTTCCACGCTAGGCGTCGGCGTTCCTTGCGTGAGTAACCGCGGCTCAGGGAAATAAAACAGGACAGGACGAAGAACGGGCTATAGAGCACCAGCATCTTCAGGTAAACGCTGAACAGCACGTGAAGCATGGTTTGAGCTCATGGCAGCAGACTGGGACGGCGCCAAGTCTATCAGCCTGTCACGGATACCTGGCGGTCAGTTTTGCTCATAACGGTCTTCGCCGCGGGTGGCGCGGGTCGCGTCATCCCGCGCACGTTGCTCCACCCAGTATTCGACCAGATCGCGTAACTGCGACATCTCCACCGGCTTGGACATGTGGCCGTCCATGCCCGACTGGCGCGCGCGATCCTTGTGCTCCGCCAGAATGTGCGCGGTCAACGCCACCACAGGGGTGCGAATGCGCTGGTTGCCGGTTTCCCAGGCGCGGAACTGCTGAGTCGCCGAGAACCCGTCAAGGATCGGCATTTCGCAGTCCATCAGCACCAGGTCATAGCGCCGGGTCTTCATCGCCAGCAGTGCTTCTTCGCCATTGCTGGCAGTGTCCGGCTGCAGGTTGAGCTTGCCAAGCATGCCGCGAATGACTTTGGTGGAAATGCTGTTGTCCTCGGCGACCAAAATACGGAAGTCGCTGGGCACGTCGATATCGCTGATCACCCCGGGCACTGCAGAGAAGGGCGCATTGCCTTTGTTGCGCTGATTGAGCTCGTCCGCCAGCGTGGTCTTCAGCGTGTACCCGGCGACCGGCTTGGCGAGGATGCGTTTGACCCCGGCATTGCGCGCGATGATCTTGCTCGGCGCATTGCTGATGCCCGTGAGCATGATCAACAGAATGTCGTGGTTCAGGCTCGGGTCTTCCTTGATCTTGGCGGCCAGTTGCATGCCGGTCATGCCGGGCATGTTCTGGTCGAGCAAGACGATATCGAAGTAGTCGCGCAGGTGCGCCTTGGTGCGCAGCAGCGCCAGCGCCTCTTTGCCCGATGGCACGGCGCTGACGTTAAGCCCCCACGCGCTGCACTGCTGTACCAGCACCTTGCGGCAGGTGTCGTTGTCGTCGACCACCAGAACTCGCGCGCCTTTGAGCGGGCTGTCCAGGTCGGCGGGGGGCTGCTCCAGCCGTTCCGTATCAAGGGGCAGACTCAGCCACAGCGTGCTGCCCTGATTGGTGCCGCTCTGGATACCGAACTCGCCGCTCATCAACAGGATGAGCTGCCGGGCAATGACCAGCCCCAGGTGACCGCCTACCTTGCTGGCGGCCAGGAAATTTTTGCTATGCAGTTCGGCGTGCAGCAGTGCGTCGCGTTCATTGGGCGTCAGCGGCGTGCCACTGTCTTGGACGGCAATGCGCAAGCGTGGCTTGCCGCCGCGGGAGTCGAGGGCGACGACCAACAGGATCTCGCCCTCGTCGGTCTTCTTTAAGGCGTTCTCCAGCAAGCTGAGCAGCGTCTGCCGCAGTCGCGTCGGGTCACCACTGATGACACGCGGCACCTGGGGCTGAATGAAGCTGATCAGCTCGACATTTTGCTGCTCGGCCTTGGCGCGGAAGATGCTCAGGCAGTCCTCGATCATCGCGTTGAGATCGAATTGCACGTCGTCCAGCTCGATCTGCCCTGATTCCAGTTTGGTGATGTCGAGGATTTCGTTGATCAGGGTGAGCAGTTCGTTGCCGGCGCTGTGAATGGTTTGCACGTAATCGCGCTGCTTGACCGACAGCGGCGTGCCCAGCAGCAGCTCGGTCATCCCCAGAACGCCGTTCATGGGAGTGCGAATCTCGTGGCTGATCTTCGCCAGAAACTCGGCCTTGGCGTTGATCTCTGCGGTGCTGGCCGCCAGTTCGCGGCTGATGCTGAAGTTGTCTTCGGTGATGCTGCGATGACGCTCGCTCAGGGCGATGCTCATCAACAGGCCGCACAGGCAGAATACCGCCAACACGCCGATGATCAGCGTCTGCGCGGGAATGCTCGTCAACCAGAGCATGGCCGGCAGCACCACGAGGTTGCCGAGATTGAACGCGATCATGGCGATCACGAATGGCCGGGCAGGCGAGTAACCCTTCTGCAGGTGGTAGATCGACACCAGGGTGATGCTGACCGTGGTCAGTGCCACCAGCAGGAACGTCATGATGTTCAGCGGCAGCGTTTCAACGAACAGCACCAGCAGCGCGCCAAAGCCGACCACCAGCAGCACGCCCATCAGGAGCCGATTGAGCATCTCGACCCCGCGCTGAACGAAGAAGCAGTACGTGTACATCAGCCCTGTCGCGGCGGCGAGGAGCAGGGCGAGGTGGGCGCTCGGCGTCTGCTCCAGGTGCCAGCGCGGCAGCCAGGGCGCCTGAAGGTTGAGCAGCAACAACGCACTCAACCCCAGAAACGCCTCGCACGCTGCCAGCCACAAGCTGCTGATTGAGCGGGACTGGGCGAAGCGCGTGATGTTCTGCACGATCAGCATGGCCAGCGAGCCGAAGAACAGACCGAGCAGCAGTGGTCGGCGCTCGTCGGCGGCGCTGGTGACTGCGGACTGCAACGTAATGTTGGGGCGCAGTTCCTGTTCGGACTTGAGGCGCAGATACAGGTCGAGCGTCTTGTCGCTGTGGGGCACCGGCAGCAGAAAGTCCAGTGACGGCAGGGGTTGGGCTTCGCGCGGCACTCGGTTACCCGATCGCGAATGATCGATCAGGCTGTCGCCGTCGAGCACGTACATGTCGACCGTGGCCAGGTCGGGGGCGAAGATTCGCACCAGTTGTTCATGGGTGGTCGGGGGCAGGCGATAGTGCAGCCACAGTGCGGAGTCGCGGTTGGTCGCCCGCACTTTGTCGAGTTCGACAGGGCTGAACTGGGATTCGTAGTGGGGGGAGCGAACGTCGCTGAGGTTCAGATTAGCCTGATCATCGACAAGGGTTGACCAGCCTGCACTGACCTCGGCAGCGGCCGAGGTTATACAGAGCAGAGTCAGCAATGTGACGGTCAAACGAGTGGCAATCCTGAGCCAGCGCACGGCGAAATCCCTTCGTGAATGAAGCCTGTTTAACTCTGGGGCACCGGATGACCGATCAGCGACTCAACGAGGAATCGCTGATCGGACGGGGGGGCTCACGCCAGATCTTCGCCGCGTTCCCGGGCAATGGCGCGATAGCCGATGTCCGTGCGGTAGAAACAACCTTTCCAGTCAATCTTTGCAGCCAGTTCGTACGCCTGTTTCTGCGCGTCGCCAACGGTGTCGCCCAGCGCTGTCGCGCACAGCACACGACCACCGGAGGTCACGATACGGCCATCCTGCAACGCGGTGCCAGCGTGGAACACCTTGCCCGGCAACGCGGCCGCAGCGTCCAGCCCCTGAATCTCGTCGCCCTTGGCGTAGTCGGCCGGGTAACCGCCGGCTGCCAGAACAATTCCCAGACTCGGACGCGGGTCCCACTGAGCATCCACCGTATCCAGCGTTTGCGCCAGAGCGGCTTCGACCAGCGATACCAGGCTCGATTGCAGGCGCAGCATCACAGGCTGGGTTTCCGGATCGCCAAAGCGGCAGTTGAATTCGATGACTTTCGGGTTGCCAGCCTTGTCGATCATCAGACCAGCATAGAGGAAACCGGTGTAAATGTTCCCCTCGGCGGCCATGCCCCTGACGGTCGGCCATATGACCTGATCCATCACGCGCTGGTAAACCTCGGCGGTGACCACCGGGGCCGGGGAATACGCACCCATGCCGCCGGTGTTCGGGCCGCTGTCGCCATCGCCGACGCGTTTGTGGTCCTGACTGGTTGCCATGGGCAGCACGTTCTTGCCGTCGACCATGACGATGAAGCTGGCTTCTTCGCCGTCGAGGAATTCCTCGATCACCACGCGCGAACCGGCGTCGCCGAAAGCATTGCCGGCCAGCATGTCACGCACGGCGTCTTCCGCTTCCGCGAGGGTCATCGCGACGATCACGCCTTTGCCCGCCGCCAGGCCGTCGGCCTTGATGACAATCGGTGCGCCTTTTTCTTGCAGGTACGCCAGCGCCGGTTCGATTTCGGTGAAGTTCTGGTAGTCGGCAGAGGGAATGTTGTGGCGCGCCAGGAAGTCCTTGGTGAATGCCTTGGAGCCTTCCAGCTGTGCGGCGCCTTTGGTCGGGCCGAAGCACTTCAGGCCACGGGCGCGGAACAGGTCGACGACACCCGCCACCAGCGGCACTTCCGGACCGACGATGGTCAGCGTGACGTTCTTCTCGGCGAAGTCAGCCAGTTGCTCCAGCGCCAGCACGTCGATCGCGACGTTTTCACACTTGGCTTCAGTGGCAGTGCCGGCATTGCCGGGGGCGACGAAGACTTTCTCGACACGAGCGTCCTGCGCGACCTTCCAGGCCAGGGCGTGTTCACGGCCACCGCTGCCAATGATTAAAATATTCAAAGAAAGACTCCTTCGGAGAAGCTGCAAGCTACAAGCGGCAAGTAAAAGCGAATAGCACAACTCTTAATCACGGCTCATTGCTCTGAATTAATAAGACTGCAAGGGCGAGTAAAGCGACGCGACTCTGCTTTTACTTAACGCTTGCAGCTTGATGCTTGCCGCTGCACTCAGTGCCTGAAATGGCGCATGCCGGTGAATACCATCGCGATACCTGCTTCGTCGGCTGCCGCAATCACCTCGGCGTCACGCATCGAGCCGCCTGGCTGGATCACCGCGGTGATGCCGACCTTGGCAGCGTTGTCGATGCCGTCGCGGAAGGGGAAGAATGCATCGGAAGCCATGACCGCGCCCTGCACCTGCAAACCGGCGTGTTCGGCCTTGATCGCAGCAATGCGCGCGGAGTTCACGCGGCTCATCTGGCCTGCGCCGACGCCGATGGTCTGGCGGTTCTTGGCGTAGACGATGGCATTGGATTTCACGTACTTGGCGACCTTCCAGGCGAAGATCAGGTCGTGGATCTCCTGCTCGGTAGGCGCGCGCTGGGTGACCACTTTCAGGTCGTCGGCGCCGATCATGCCGATGTCACGGCTCTGTACCAGCAAGCCACCGTTGACCCGCTTGTAATCCCAGGCCGGCGCGCGTTCTGCGTCCCACTGGCCGCTGGTCAACAGGCGCACGTTGGCTTTACTGGCAATGACGGCCTGAGCGTCGGCGCTGACGCTCGGGGCGATGATCACTTCGACGAACTGACGCGCAACGATGGCCTTGGCCGTCTCGGCATCCAGTTCACGGTTGAAGGCGATGATGCCGCCGAACGCCGATTCGCTGTCGGTGGCATAGGCCAGCTCGTAGGCCTGACGAATGCCGCCCTCTGTATCCAGGCTTACTGCAACGCCGCACGGGTTGGCGTGTTTGACGATCACGCAGGCAGGCTTGACGAAACTCTTCACGCACTCAAGCGCCGCGTCAGTATCGGCGACGTTGTTGTAGGAAAGCTCTTTGCCTTGCAGTTGGGTCGCGGTGGCGATGCCGACTTCGGCAGGCCTGGCTTCAACGTAGAACGCCGCGCTCTGGTGCGGGTTCTCGCCGTAGCGCATTTCCTGCGCCTTGATGAACTGGCTGTTAAAGGTGCGCGGGAATTCGCTGCGGCCTTCGGTGCTCAGGGTTTCAGCGGACTGGTCAACGCTGCCCAGGTAGTTGGCGATCATGCCGTCGTAGGCGGCGGTGTGCTCGAATGCCTTGAGCATCAGGTCAAAGCGCTGCGCGTAGGTCAGGCCGCCGGCCTTAAGGCTTTCCAGCACGTTCGTGTAATCGCTGGCGTTGACGACGATGGCGACGTCTTTGTGGTTTTTAGCGGCAGAGCGAACCATGGTCGGGCCGCCGATATCGATGTTCTCGATGGCCGTCGGCAGGTCGCAGCCCGGCTTGGAAACGGTCGCTTCGAACGGGTAGAGATTCACCGCGACCAAGTCGATCGGCTTGATGCCGTGTTCGCTCATGATGGCGTCGTCGATGCCGCGACGGCCGAGGATGCCGCCGTGGATTTTCGGGTGCAGTGTCTTGACCCGGCCGTCCATCATTTCCGCAAAGCCGGTGTAGTCGGCGACTTCCACCGCTGCAACGCCGTTGTCCTTGAGCAGCTTGAACGTACCGCCGGTGGAGAGGATCTCGACACCGAGGGCTTGGAGTTCACGCGCGAATTCGAGGATGCCGGTCTTGTCGGATACGCTGATCAAGGCGCGGCGGATCGGCAGGCGGGTCGTCTGGTCGGTCATCTCAACTTCCATCAAAAGCAAAAGAATTTTGCAAAAAAAACGACCGCATTGAAGTGAGGTCGCTTGTTTTTCGGATGCTTACAGCAGGTCGTACTGCTTGAGTTTCTTGCGCAGGGTGCCGCGATTCAGCCCCAGCAGCTCGGAGGCCTTGGTCTGGTTGCCCTTGACGTAGTTCATCACGCACTCGAGCAACGGCGCCTCGACTTCCGAGAGCACCAGGTTGTAGACATCAGTGACGGCCGCACCTTCCAGATGAGCGAAGTAGTTGTGCAACGCCTTCTCGACGCTTCCGCGCAGGGTCTGACCCTCTTCGCTCGGCGTATTGAGGTGTTGTTTCAAATTGACGTTGTCGCTCACGGGTGTTGTTCCACTCACTAAAGTCTCAGTCATCATCGTCATGCGGCCACCTCTTCTTCGTTCCCTGCTGGGAGGGATTTATCGCGCTGGGAAAAGAACTCCCGAACGTTGGCGCACTGTGCTTCTGTATCATCCAAACGGTTGAAAAGGGCGCGAAACTCCCTGGCGCCCGGCAACGTTGCGAGGTACCAGCCGACGTGTTTGCGGGCGATTCGCACGCCCATCACGTCGCCATAGAACGTGTGAAGCGCAGCCAGATGCTCTAGCAGAATGCGTTCCACTTCACCGACGGGCAGGCCCGGAAGTTTTTCCCCGGTCTGCAGGTAGTGTTCTATCTCGCGAAAAATCCATGGGCGCCCCTGGGCGGCCCGGCCAATCAACAGCCCATCGGCGCCGGTTGCGTCGAGGACGTAGCGGGCCTTTTCCGGTGAATCGATATCGCCGTTGGCAAACACCGGGATGGACACCGCCTGCTTGATCGCGGCGATGGTGTCGTACTCGGCTTCACCGGTGTAGAGATCGGCACGGGTTCGCCCGTGCACCGCCAATGCCTGAATGCCGGCTTGTTCGGCAATTCTGGCGACGGTCAGACCATTCTTGTTCGCCCGGTCCCAGCCGGTGCGAATCTTCAGCGTGACCGGTACCTCGACTGCCGCGACCACCGCGTGCAGGATTTCGGTCACTAACTGCTCATCTTTCAACAGCGCCGAGCCGGCGGCCTTGTTGCAGACCTTTTTTGCCGGGCAACCCATGTTGATGTCGATGATCTGCGCGCCGAGTTCGACGTTGGCGCGTGCTGCGTCCGCAAGCATCTGCGGGTCCCCGCCAGCGATCTGTACCGAGCGTGGCTCGGGATCGCCTTCGTGAATCATGCGCAACCGCGACTTGCGGCTGTTCCACAGGCTCATGTCGCTGGTGACCATTTCCGAGACCACCAGGCCTGCGCCGAGCTGGCGACAGAGTTGGCGGAAGGGCTGGTCGGTGACACCCGCCATCGGGGCGAGAATCAAGCCGTTTTGCAATGTGTAAGGGCCGATGCGTACCGCCGACATAGGGTGACCTGTTGTGGGGCCGAATCACGAGGTCTGGTCCGAAAAGTGCTTCAGCGCCAATTCAGACGGGACCCAGAGTATGAAAAAGGGTGGGCATGATACCCGCTCTCGATGACTGGATAAAGGCTGAATTGGATAAAATCTGAACAGTTCCGTTCTTATCGCAAACGGTTAGGTTTAGGCCGGCATCGTCATAAAAGTGTCGTCGGATTTCGGGCATCCCGTCTCGCGCAGGGTGCTGCATTTCGGTGCGGGAAAACCGCTGCGTCCGTCGTTTTTACTCCGGCGAACGGAAGCTCAGGCTGTAGTTCGCCGCCTTGGGGCCCGGGTCGAGAATGTCCAGCGCGATGTGGATCGGCGTCTGTGGCGGCATTTCGTCTTTGCCCGCCAGCTCGCCGCTCAGGTACTCGCCCGGTTTGAATCGGCGGCTGGCGATCAACTGACCCGTCGCATCGGCAAAGCGTAGTTCGAGCAGCGGGAACGGCTGGGAAAAGGACGCACGGTTATAGATGATCGCGTCGACGACCAGTGCGCCTTGAAATTCGGGGTGGCTGCGCACGACAAGGTTGCTGCTCTTGAGCAGTTTGATATCGACCTTGGACGGGACCTTGCAGCCGAGGGACGGGCACAGCTCCATGAAAATGGGCCGGTACTGATCCTGTCGCGCCAGCTCCTCGAAGTGGTAGGCAATGTACTGGCCGGCCAGTGCGCCCAGCGCAATCAGGATCAACAGCATCCACAGCAGGCGCCGCCCCCAGCGCGGTTTGGGTTTCTGCCAGGACAACTGCAGCGGGTCATCCGTCAGGTCGACCAACGCCCTGTCCCGCAGGCCTGGTTCGTTGCGGCCGCCACGCTTGCCGTCGGCAGCTGCGTGCGGGGCCTCATCGTCTTCCTCATCATCATGACGGGCGCTGAGGCGATCCTGATCGTCATGGTTGTCGAGGGCGGTGAAGCGTTCCGACGTTGCGTCGTCGTCGGGTTCGGCTTGATGCTTGAACGAGTGGGGGCGAGCCGGCTCGTCATTCAGGTCGTCCAGATCGTCCGGCGTCAGCGAGAATGAAGGCTCGGTGCGATGGCGGTCCTGCTGATTGATCGGCTCGTCCAGCGGGCCTTCGTCTATCGTGTGGTCGGTATGCGCTTCGCGTTCCTCGACGACTTCTGCGCGAAGTTCGGGCAGATGGTCGACGTCGTCGTGACTCATCCCGTGGGCCCACGACTCCTGCGCGACGTCAGGCTCGTCGCGTCGGGCGCTGAAGGACTCGACTTCGTCGTGATCGCGCGCCTTGCTGACCCGCCCGAAGGACTCGGGGAGCTGAATCTCGCGCTGTTCGAGACGCGCCAGTTCAACGTCCAGATCGTCCAGATCGAGGCTATCCAGATCGACTTCACGCTCGTCACGCTTGACCGGCAGCGGCGCTGGCTGGGTCACGACGAGTGACTGCGGCGCGAGGATTTCCGGCTTCTTCTCCACGCCTTCGGCGTTTGGCGCGGAAGGCGACGGCGTTTCCGCGGTTGTTCCGTCGCGTTGCTCCAACAGCTGTTTCGCGGCGTTGAACACCTGCAGGCATGAGCCACAGCGCACCATGCCTCGGGCCACGCTCAACTGAGCGTGACTGACGCGGAAACTGGTCTGGCAATGCGGGCACTGAGTGACGAAGCTGTCGGTCATGCGGGTATCCGGGGTTAAAGAGCGCCTGATGGTTGGATCTTAGGGCAACTGGCTGTCAGCGGCGACGACCGGTGATCCGTACCCAGCCCTCGCGGTTGGCGATCGGGTCTAGCTCGAAGGTGTCAGCGTAAGCGGCGGCAACTTCATCGCCTTGCTCGGCAAGGATACCGGACAGCGCCAGTCGGCCACCGGGTTTGACCAGGCTCGCCAACTGTGGCGCCAGAGAAACCAGCGGGCCGGCGAGGATGTTGGCCACCAGCACGTCGGCCGGCACCTGGGGCAGGTCTTCAGGCAAATACAGCGGGAATTTCTCGGCCGGGACGTTGTTGCGACCGGCGTTGTCGCGGGACGCTTCAAGGGCCTGGACGTCGATGTCGGTGCCGACGGCCTGTTTAGCGCCCAACAGCAGCGCGGCGATGGCGAGGATGCCGGAGCCGCAGCCGAAATCCAGCACGTTGCAGTCGGCGAGGTCCTGGCCGTCGAGCCACTCAAGGCACAGCGCGGTGGTCGGATGGGTACCCGTGCCGAACGCCAGGCCCGGGTCGAGCAACAGATTGACCGCTTCCGGCTCCGGTGCGGCGTGCCAGCTCGGCACGATCCACAGCCGCTGGCCGAAGCGCATCGGGTTGAAGTTGTCCATCCAGCTGCGTTCCCAGTCCTGATCTTCGATCACTTCATGGGTGTGTTCCGGCAGCTCGGCGTCGGTCAGCAATCTCAGGTGAGCGAGGACGTGATCGGCATCGGTGTCGGCTTCGAACAGCGCCAGCAGGTGCGTGTGCGACCACAGCGGCGTGGTGTTCAGCTCTGGCTCGAAGATCGGCTGGTCTTCAGCGTCCATGAACGTCACCGATACGGCGCCCACTTCGAGCAGGGCGTCTTCGTAGGTTTCGGCTTGTTCTGGGCTAATGGCGAGACGGACTTGCAGCCAAGGCATGGCGGGTGACCTTCGAGTTGAAAAATTGAGAAGCGGCCAACGGCCACGAAAGACCGGGAAGTTTACGGGGTTCGCGGGGAAACAACAAAGAGGGTGTGGCAGTGAGGCTGGGAAAGTGGGACCGGCTTTAGCCGGGAATGCGTTAAGCGTCACACCGCGAAGGTGATGTCGGTCACCCAGGCCTCTTCCCGGCTAAAGCCGGTCCCACAGGATGGGCGCGTCCCAAAATCCAGAGGCCCGACCGAAAAACAACAAAGCCGCTCGAAAGCGGCTTTGTTGGTCTGTAGCACTTACTGGCGGATCAATGCTTGTCAGCGGCCAGCTTGTGTTCCAGGTAGTGGATGTTGACGCCGCCTTCGCAGAAGCCTTCATCGCGGGTCAGATCACGGTGCAGCGGGATGTTGGTCTTGATGCCGTCGACCACGATTTCATCCAGGGCGTTACGCATGCGCGCCATGGCTTCGTCGCGGGTCGCGCCCCAGGTGATCAGCTTGCCGATCAACGAGTCGTAGTTGGACGGAACCTTGTAGCCGCTGTACAGGTGCGAATCCACACGCACGCCGTTACCGCCTGGCGCGTGGAAATGCTTGACCAGGCCCGGGCTCGGGACGAAGGTCTTTGGATCTTCAGCGTTGATCCGGCACTCCAGCGAATGCCCGTGAATGACAACGTCATCCTGGGTAAACGACAGTTTGTTGCCGGCGGCGATGCTGAGCATCTCCTTCACGATGTCGATGCCGGTGACCATCTCCGAAACCGGGTGCTCCACCTGAACACGGGTGTTCATTTCGATGAAGTAGAAACGGCCGTTCTCGTACAGGAACTCGAACGTGCCGGCGCCACGGTAGCCGATGTCGATGCAGGCTTTGACACAGGCCGCGAACACGTCCTTGCGGGCTTGCTCGTCGATGAACGGTGCAGGCGCTTCTTCCAGAACCTTCTGGTGGCGGCGCTGCAGGGAGCAATCACGATCGCCCAGGTGGATCGCCTGGCCCTGACCGTCGGAAATCACCTGGACTTCCACGTGACGTGGGTTGGTCAGGTATTTTTCCAGGTAGACCATCGGGTTGCTGAACCAGGCAGCCGCTTCAGCGCGAGTCTGTTTGGCCGCTTCGATCAGGTCTTCTTCCTTGTGCACCACGCGCATGCCGCGACCACCGCCGCCGCCAGCGGCCTTGATGATCACCGGATAGCCGACTTCACGGCCGATGCGCAGCGCGGTTTCTTCGTCTTCCGGCAACGGGCCGTCGGAACCGGGAACGGTTGGCACGTTGGCGAGCTTCATGGCGTCTTTGGCGGAAACCTTGTCGCCCATCAGGCGAATGGTTTCGGCCTTGGGGCCGATGAAGGCGAAGCCGGATTTCTCGACCTGCTCGGCAAAGTCTGCGTTTTCCGCGAGGAAACCGTAGCCCGGGTGGATCGCCGTGGCGCCGGTCAGCTCTGCAGCCGAGATAATGGCCGGAATGTTCAGGTACGACAGGTTGGCTGGCGCCGGGCCGATGCAGACGGTTTCGTCTGCCAGGCCAAGGTGCATCAGCTCACGGTCTGCCGTGGAATGGACCGCGACGGTCTTGATGCCCAGTTCTTTACAGGCACGCAAGATGCGCAAGGCGATTTCGCCGCGGTTGGCGATCAGGACTTTTTCCAACATCGCAGGCTCTCCCCGGTTCAAACGATGGTGAACAGCGGCTGGTCATACTCAACCGGCTGACCGTTTTCTACCAGGATGGATTCGATCGTGCCGCTGACTTCGGCTTCGATGTGGTTCATCATTTTCATCGCTTCAACGATGCAGATGGTGTCGCCTTTCTTGACGGTCTTGCCGACTTCGACGAAGGCTGGCGAGCCAGGCGCCGGGGTGCGGTAGAAGGTACCGACCATTGGCGACTTGATGACATTGCCGGCGTGCTGTGGAGCAGCAGGTGCTTCAGCGGCGGCGGCCACTGGCGCTGCAACCGGGGCAGGTGCCGGAGCGGCAACCGGGGCAGGCGCGTAGTACTGCTGTGCTGGAGTCTTGCTGTGACGGCTGATCCGTACGGATTCTTCGCCTTCACGGATCTCCAGTTCGTCGATGCCGGACTCTTCCAGCAGTTCGATCAGTTTCTTGACTTTACGGATATCCATTAATCATCAACTCCCAAGGGACGGTCAGGGGGATTTGGTAGCCGGTTCCGGCGGTCTGGCTCAGTACGGGACTGGGCCGTTCACGCTTTCGAACTCTTGGCCAATTGTTCCAGGGCGGCCTCCAGGGCCAGTCGGTAACCGCTGGCGCCAAGGCCGCAGATCACGCCTACAGCAACATCTGAAAAGTAGGAGTGATGGCGGAAAGGTTCGCGCTTGTGCACGTTTGACAGGTGCACTTCGATGAATGGGATGCTCACTCCCAGCAACGCGTCACGTATCGCAACACTTGTGTGCGTAAAAGCAGCCGGATTGATCAGGATGAAGTCCACGCCTTCATCGCGTGCAGCGTGGATGCGATCGATCAGCTCGTACTCAGCGTTGCTCTGCAGGTACATCAGGTGGTGACCGGCTTCGCGCGCACGCTGTTCCAGATCCTGGTTGATATCGGCCAACGTGATCGAGCCATAGATCCCCGGTTCACGGGTCCCCAGCAGGTTCAGGTTCGGTCCGTGAAGAACCAGAAAAGTCGCCATCGAGTGTTCCTTGTTGTTCGCGTTTTCGACGCTCACGTACAGAGTGAGCCGCTGATGGGCAGCGACTATGCCGGAAAGTACGATGGACTGTCCAGTTACCCACAATATTCAGCACGATGCCCGATGTTCGCGCGAAGTTTGTGACCATGGCGCTAAATTTGGTCATTTGCTCTAGAAAGGCGCTCTGCGAACGCTTCGACGTCGATTTCGCCGACGACACGCACGTTTTCCAGCTCGTTGCCGTTTTTTCCGAAAAAAAGCAGCGCGGGAGGGCCAAACAGTTTGTAGCGATCCAGCAATGCACGTTGCTCCGTGTTGCTGTCAGTCATGTCGAAACGGATCAGTCTGAAAGCGCCCAGCTGACTGACGATTTTCGGATCCGGCAGCACCTCATGCTCGATGACCTTGCAGCTGATGCACCAGTCGGCGTACCAGTCGACCAAGACCGGCTGGCCTTCGCTTTCTGACTCGGCAAGGATCCGGTCCATTTCGCTGGCCTGGGTCACGGTCTGCCAGCGGCTTTCCGCAGCCGGTTGGGCAGGGCCCGAATCGATCCTGGATTGACCCAGCGGACGTAGCGGATCCGTCTGACCGCTTAACGCGCCATACCAGCAGGCAAGGGCGTAAAACAGCAAGAACACGCCAAGCAGTTGAGCGAGGCGGCCTCGCGTGGTTTTTTCGCCGAATTCCAGTGCGCCCAGGAACAACGCGACGCCGGCCCATAGCAGTCCGATCAACAGCAACGTGGCCTGCCCCGGAATCACACGGCTGAGCAAACCGATGGCGAGGGCCAGCAACAGTACGCCGATGGCATTCTTGACCGCGACCAGCCACGGCCCGCTTTTAGGCAGCCACGCCGCGCCGCCCGTTGCTACCAGCACCAGCGGCGCGCCCATGCCCAGGCCCAGAACGAACAGTTTCAAGGCGCCACCCAGCGCATCGCCGCTGGCGCTTATATAAAGCAGCGCGCCGGCCAATGGTGCCGAAACGCATGGCGAAACCAGCAGGCTAGAAACCACGCCCAGAACGGCTGCGCCCCACAAGGAGCCGCCCTGCGTATTGCCAGCGATCCGGTCCAGTCGGTCATTGAGCGCGCGGGGCAGGCGCAACTCGAACGCGCCGAACATGGCGACGGCAAACAGCGCAAAGAACCCGGCGAACGGCACGAGCACCCACGCGGACTGCAACCGCGCCTGCAGATTCAGGCTGGCGCCAAACATACCCATCACTGCGCCAAGAATGGCAAAGCAGATCGCCATCGGCAGCACGTAGGCCAGGGACAAAGAGAAACCGCGCAGCCCGCCGATCTGCCCGCGCAGGACCACGCCGGAGAGGATCGGCAGCATCGGCAGCACGCATGGCGTGAAGGTCAGCCCGACGCCGGCGAGGAAAAACAGCGCCAGTTGTTTCCAGCTGAACTCGACGTGGGTGGCATCGCCAGCGAGTGGGGTATCGGACACTGCGGGGCTCGCGCCGCCAATGCTCAGGCGCTCGGTTTCCGGTGGGTAGCAGAGCCCTTTGTCCGCGCAGCCCTGATAGGTGACGATAAGCGTGAAGGGCCGCGTGTCTCCGGCTTTGCGCGGCAGGGCGACGTCGAGAATGCCGTGGTAGACCTCGACGTCGCCGAAGTACTCATCATGTTTCTTTTCGCCGTCGGGCAGTTGCGCAACGCCGAGGCCGATGTCGGCAGGTTCGGTGCGAAATTGAAAGCGATGCCGATACAGGTAATAGCCTTCGGTGGCGACAAACTGCAGCTTGATGGATTCGGGTGTGGTGTCGCTCAGGTTCAGCTGAAACGCCTGACGAACCGGCAGGAAGTCCTTGCTGTTGTCCACTGCGGCGCCGCCCAGTGTGGGGCTCGATCTGTTCTCCAGAAAGCTCGCGCCAACGGCGGGCAAGGTACAGATCAGCAGTAACAGACAAAGCAGGCGGCGCATGGCGGTCTCGCATCACAAAAGTCCGCGCATGATAGCGGAGTGTCTGCGGGCGTGCAGGGAGGGCTAGAGTTCTTCGGTCTGAACTTCGGTCTGAAAATGATGCAGGACGCAGCAGTCAAACGATGTCCGACTGGGTGTGTTTGCTCAGAGACGTCATTGCCACTCGTACCTCCAGGCCATGCACCTGATTGCGACCTGCCTTTTTTGCCCGGTACAGCGCCTCGTCTGCTTGCGAGGCCATCATCAGTGCGTCGTCGTCCTCGGCGATTTCCACCACCCCGGCGCTGAACGTGCAGAACAGATCCACGGGCTGCGCGGGGTAGTGGATTTCAGCGAAGCGCTGGCGGATTTCGTCGAGCACGCCGTGGGCGGCAGCCAGGTCAGTGTCCGGCATGACCACGGCGAACTCCTCACCGCCATAGCGACCGATGTAGTCGGTCTTGCGCAGGCGTTGCTTGAGGAACAGCGCCAGGCTCTTGATTACACGGTCGCCCATGGGGTGGCCGTGGCCGTCGTTGACCCTCTTGAAGTGGTCGATGTCCAGCATGGCGAAGCTCAGCGGCTTGTTCTCCCGCCGGGAGCGGAAGCTGCAATCTTCCAGCAGTTGAAGGATGTGCGTGTGGTTGTACAGGCCGGTCAGGCTGTCGCGGACCATGCGCGCCTTGAGGTTGCGCGCCCGCGCTGCGCGGTTGCGCACGGTGGTGATCAGATGGCGAGGCTTGATGGGTTTGGTAAGGAAGTCGTCGCCGCCTTCGCTCATCGCATCCAGCTGTTTGTCCAGATCGTCTTCCGCCGAGAGATAAATGATCGGCACGCTGACGTAGCGGTCATTGTGGCGGATCACCTTGGCCAGCTCGGTGCCGGTGCAACCGGGCATGTACATGTCGAGGATGATCAGGTCAGGCTGAAAGTCGGCCAGCTCAGGCATGGTTTTGATCGGGTCGAGCAGGGTACGGGTGACGATTCCGGCGCCGTTGAGCAAGCGCTCGGTGTGTGTCGCCTGGGCGCGTGAATCGTCGATGATCAGCACCTTGTACGGTTCGTACTGAGCGACCCGGGTCAGGATTTCAATTTTCTCCAGCAGGCTTGAGGCCTCCAGCGTGCCGGTCAGAAACTCTTCGCCTCCAGCGCGCACGGCGGCGAGGCGCGTGGGCGTGTCTGTCTCGTGATGGCTGAAAAACAGCAACGGCAGTTTTTGCTCGAGACCTTCCTGCATCTGGGTGGCGAGCTTCAGGCCTTCGCCAGCACCACCAAAGTCGACGTCCATGACGACGGCGGCGGGCAAGCGCTCTGCCATGGTCATGTGGAACGTGTCGACGCAGCCGAGTGACTGCGCGCTCAGGCCGAAGAATTCCAGTTGCCTGGCCAGACGCTCGCCGCGTTCATAGTCCTCCAGCACGATGTAAATCGGCTTGCGCAGGGGCGGCAGGGCGGTTTGCTCAAGACGGTCACCGTGCCTGAGGCCGGTTCGGGACAGGCGTTGCATCAGGCGATTAAGGTCGGTAATCAGGGCGCTGCTCAAACGGCCGCGATTGGCGTCGACGTCCAGCAATGCCAGGTTAATGGCGGTGGCCAGTTGCACGTGTTCGGCCTGCTCGAAACGTTCGGCGAAACGCAGCAGCCGCTGGTTGGCTTCGGTGAGCTCAGCCATGTCCGCTGGCGACCATTCACCGTGCTGCAGGCGCTGCCATACCTCAAGAATCTGACGAGCCTGATGGATAACGCGCTGGGCAAAGTGGTGTCTGAGCCGGTCGCGGCTCGGGTCTGCTGCTTCGGTCATGTCCTGGCTTCTTTATAGGGCAAGCCCCGATTTAAATACTGGCGCTATGCTAGCACTAGTTTTCCCTGGTCAGGATGCCGCAAGTCATTTTCTTGTCATTGTTAAGCTTTTTATCCACCAACTTTGCACCTTTTAACGCGCTCGAGTGTTCGTACCAGTTGGTTCAACTCATAAGGGGTGATCAGCAGTGGTTTTGAGAGGCAGGAAAATGGATGAGATGCACTCAAGCCCCATATCCCTATCAGCACCGGCTTTAGGCGGGGGAAGCGTCGGAAAGACCGCGCGGCGTTTACAATCCGCTCGGCTCAGTTGCTAAACAATTGCACCTGCCACCACATTCCCTGGCAAACGCACCTTGCTGTAAGGTTGCGGTCAGAAGCACTGAATTCCGTGATTGAAAGGACAAGGCCATGCTGGATTGGAAGAAGCGCTCGGGCAGCGCGGGAACTGAACGCGTTGACGAAAAGCCGATGGGCAAGGCGCCTCGCGGTTCTCGCGGTTATTGGGGCGGCCTGTTGTTCAGTCGCGCCGTCGGGGCCGTGGTGGGTATTTATCTGGTTGTCACCGTGGTGCTCGGCATCTGGTGGAGCAGCGAACCGCCCCTGTTTCCGGTTCAGCAGCAAGCCCAGGCTGCCGCGCAAAGCGAAGGCAAGCAGATGGTGCTGGGCTACACCACCGTCGAAACCCTCAAGACCGTCGCGTCCACCCTGCTGGACAAGCCAGGCGGTTACATCTCCAACGATCGCTCGCCGCCCGGCCTGTGGATGGACAATATGCCGAGCTGGGAATACGGCGTATTGGTCCAGGTGCGCGACCTGAGCCGCGCACTGCGTAAAGACTTCGCCCGCTCGCAATCCCAGTCCGCTGAAGATGGCGATCTGGCGCGTGCCGAGCCGCTGTTCAACTTCGACAACAAAAGCTGGGTGCTGCCTTCGAGCGAGTCTCAATACCGCGACGGCATCGCTGCGCTGAGCCGCTATCAGGCGCGCCTGTCTGACCCGAACCAGAAGGGCGCTCTGTTCTACACCCGCGCCGATAACCTGAATAACTGGCTGGGCGACGTCGGTACGCGACTGGGTTCTCTGTCCCAGCGGCTGTCCGCCAGCGTGGGCCGGGTCAAGCTGAACAGCACCCTGAAAACCGAAGCGCAGTCCACGGTCACGGTCAAGCCGGGCGAAGTCCCGCAGGTTGACGAAGAAATTGTTGAAACCCCATGGATGCAGATCGACAACGTCTTCTACGAAGCACGCGGTCAGGCCTGGGCGCTGTCGCACCTGCTGCGCGCGATCGAAGTCGATTTCGCCGATGTTCTGGCGAAGAAGAATGCAACCGTCAGCGTGCGTCAGATCATTCGTGAACTGGAAGCCTCGCAAGAGCCGATCTGGAGCCCGATGATCCTCAACGGCAGCCCGTTCGGCATCTTCGCCAACCACTCGCTGGTCATGGCCAACTATCTGTCGCGTGCCAACGCGGCGGTGATTGACCTGCGTCAGCTGCTGTCCCAAGGCTGATCGATGAGTGTTTCCGATCAAGAGGCCGCCCACCGTGCGGCTTCCGACGCCGAGCTGATTGCCTGGGTTGATCGTCACGATCAACCCCTGGGTTCCTTGCCCCGGGCAGAGCTGCGTGAGCGCGGCCTGATCGGGCGCGGCACCTACATCTTGCTGTTCAATTCGGCTGGCGAACTGTGTGTGCATCAACGCACGCTGAGCAAGGCGATTTATCCCGGTTATTGGGATGTGGCGGCGGGCGGCATGGTGCAGGCCGATGAAGGCTACGAGCTCTCGGCGGCGCGTGAACTGGCGGAAGAGCTGGGCGTCTCCGGCGTGCCGCTTGCGGCGCACGAGCGTTTTTTCTTCGATCAACCGGATAACCGGCTGTGGTGCGCGGTGTTTTCGGCAGTCTGGGACGGGCCGCTGAAGCTCCAGCCGGAAGAAGTGCTGCAAGCGCGCTTTCTGAGCATCGATCAAGTGCTCCGCGAAACCACTGAAAAGCCTTACTGCCCGGACTCGCTGGCCGCCCTTAAGCGCTATTTGGAAGGCGTCGCAAATGTCCCGTAAATTGGCGCATATTTGCACTTAGCATCGGCGCCTTTTGCCGTTACACTGCGCGACTTTTCACGCCGGACCGCCCTTGCGATCCGGTAGCGCTGCCCCTGCCTGAGTGGGGCTTCGCGGTCGGCTCCCGTCGGCCAGACTTCGCTCCTCAACAAGAGGATTGCCGGTGGCCAAAAAAGCCGCATCCTTCGCCGCCCTCGGTGGCCTGGTATTTTCAACCGATGCCGGTCGGCATTGTCCCGACTGCCGTCAGCCCGTCGACGCCTGCACCTGCAAAAGCACGCTCATCCCGGAAGGTGATGGCATCGCCCGCGTGCGCCGTGAAAGCAAAGGCCGCGGCGGCAAGACCGTTACGACCGTCACCGGCGTTCCGCTGGCCGAGGACGCGCTCAAGGACTTGGCAAAGACCCTCAAGCAACGCTGCGGAACCGGCGGCGCGCTGAAGGATGGCGTGATCGAGATCCAGGGTGACCACGTCGAAACGCTGCTGGCCGAGCTGGTCAAGCAGGGTTTCAAGGCGAAGAAGTCGGGCGGTTGAGCCGTCTGTTTCGAGCCCGTTGATATTCGTCGTCGGTCTGGCTGCAGTCACCCATGCAAACTCTGCTGCGCAATGCGGGTCTATTGCCCCACAGCGAGCAGGCGCCAAACCGTCATTTCCACGCTCTACACTGCGCCCAGCCGGTCAGGCCGGGGCTTTATGACTTTTCTATAGGGGACTTTGATGTCCGTACGACGCACACGCAAAGACGATGGCAGCCAATGGACCGTGGCAGACAGCCGCAGTGTCTACGGGATCCGTCATTGGGGGGCCGGTTATTTCGCAATCAATGAAGCCGGCCGCGTTGAAGTTCGCCCCAACGGGCCGACCAGCTCGCCCATCGATCTTTACGAGCAGGTCGATCAGCTGCGCAAGAGCGGCTTGTCCCTGCCACTGCTGGTGCGCTTCCCTGACATCCTGCAGGACCGCGTGCGTCAGCTGACCGGTGCGTTCGACGAGAACATCGCTCGTCTGGAATACCAGAGCAAATACACCGCGCTGTACCCGATCAAGGTCAACCAGCAAGAGGCGGTGGTGGAAAACATCATCGCCACGCAAAACGTTTCCATTGGTCTCGAAGCCGGTTCCAAACCTGAGCTGATGGCCGTGCTGGCTCTGGCGCCGAAGGGCGGCACCATCGTCTGCAACGGCTACAAGGACCGCGAATTCATTCGTCTGGCCTTGATGGGTCAGAAGCTGGGCCACAACGTTTTCATCGTTATCGAGAAAGAGTCCGAAGTCGAACTGGTGATCGAAGAAGCCGCCGAGCTGAAGGTCGCGCCGCAAGTGGGTCTGCGTGTGCGCCTGTCGTCCCTGGCTTCCAGCAAGTGGGCCGACACCGGCGGCGAGAAGTCCAAGTTCGGGCTGTCCGCTGCGCAATTGCTGTCGGTCGTAGAACGCTTCACCAAGGCCGGGCTCGATCAGGGCATCCGCCTGCTGCACTTCCACATGGGTTCGCAGATCGCCAACCTGGCCGACTATCAGCATGGTTTCAAGGAAGCGATTCGTTACTACGGCGAGCTGCGCAACCTCGGCCTGCCGGTCGATCACATCGACGTAGGCGGTGGCCTGGGTGTCGACTACGACGGCACGCATTCGCGCAACGCCAGTTCGATCAACTATGACATGGACGATTACGCCGGCGTCGTGGTCGGGATGCTCAAGGAGTTCTGCGACGCGCAGGGCCTGCCGCATCCGCACATTTTCTCGGAAAGCGGCCGTTCGCTGACCGCGCACCACGCCATGCTCGTGATTCAGGTCACCGACGTCGAGCGTCACAACGACGAAGTGCCGGAAATCACCGACAAGGAAAGCCTGCCGGAAACCCTGCAATGGCTGATCGACCTGCTCGGCCCGACCGACATCGAAATGGTCACCGAGACCTACTGGCGCGCCACTCACTACATGAGCGACATCGCGTCCCAGTATTCCGACGGCAAGATCACCCTGGCGCAAAAGGCCTTGGGCGAGCAGTGCTACTTCGCGGTGTGCCGCCGTTTGCATAACTCGCTGAAAGCCCGTCAGCGCTCTCATCGTCAGGTGCTCGACGAGCTCAACGACAAGCTGGCCGACAAGTACATCTGCAACTTCTCGGTGTTCCAGAGCCTGCCGGATACCTGGGCGATCGATCAGGTGCTGCCGATCATTCCGCTGCATCGTCTGGACGAGGAGCCGCTGCGTCGCGCCGTGCTGCAAGACCTGACCTGTGACTCCGACGGCAAGATCAATCAGTACGTCGACGAGCAGAGCATCGAGACCAGCCTGCCGGTTCACTCGTTGAACGAGGGTGAGGATTACTTGCTGGGCGTGTTCCTGGTCGGTGCGTATCAGGAGATTCTGGGCGACATGCACAACCTGTTCGGTGACACTGATTCGGTGAACATCTACCAGAATCAGGATGGCAGTGCGTATTCGGCCGGGATCGAAACCCACGACACCATCGAAGACATGCTGCGTTACGTGCACTTGTCGCCGGAAGAGCTGATGACCCATTATCGGGACAAAGTCGCCAGCGCCAAGATCACCCCGCGTGAACGCACCCAGTTTCTGGATGCCTTGCGTCTGGGCCTGACGCGGTCGTCCTACCTGTCGTCGTGATGATGCAGGCAATTTGAAAAAAACGGGCCCCGGTGGCCCGTTTTCTTCGTTTGCAATGCCAGTCGGCGAAGATCAAACGTCACCCTGCATGCAAGACCTCCTCCAGCGTTTTATGAGAATGAACCATGATCAAACTGGCGCTCAAAGCGGCGTTCACCGCCTGGCTGATGACCTTGCTGATGGCATGCTCGCCGTTGAAGGTGCTCAACGCGTTTACCCCGAGCGACACCTTCAGCAGAACGTCTGACCTGACGTACGGTCCGGACCCGCGCAATAAACTCGATATCTACACGCCCAGAGATGCAGTGCCGGACGCGCCGGTCGTCGTGTTCTTTTATGGCGGCAGCTGGACCAGCGGATCGCGGGGCGACTACGCGTTCGTCGGGGAGGCGCTCGCGTCCCGTGGCATCGTTGCCGTGCTCGCCGATTACCGGTTGTACCCGCAAGTGCATTATCAGGAGCTGCTGCGGGACAGCGCCCAGGCAGTGGCCTGGACCCACGCGCACATTCGTCAGTTCGGCGGCGATCCGGCAAAGTTGTATGTAATGGGCCACAGTGCCGGGGCTTACAACGCGGCGATGCTGGCGCTGGACCCACAATGGCTGGCCGGAGCGGGCACGACGCCTTCCATCATCAAGGGCTGGATCGGTCTGGCCGGGCCCTATGATTTCCTGCCCATCGAAGACGCGGAGGTGAAGCCGGTGTTTTACTTCCCCAATTCGCCACCCGACTCCCAGCCGATCAACCATGTCAGCGCAGCATCACCGCCGGCGCTGCTGCTCGCTTCCGCCGATGACACGGAGGTAAACCCGCAACGCAACACGGGGGGCATGGCCAGTCGTTTGCGCACTCAGGGCGTGTCAGTGCGTGAGTTGTATTTCTCTCGCACCAGCCACCGCACGCTGGTGGGTGCATTGGCCAGGCCGTTACGCAGCCTGGCGCCTGTGCTGGAGGAAGTTGTGGCGTTCATCCACGCCCAGGATCAGGCACAGGTGTCGAGGGTTTCGGTCAGCCGTTGAACCAGGCGCCGCTGCGGTTGAGCTTCAACGCCAGATACCCCAGCGTCAGCGCTCGCACCGCCATGAACAGCAAAAACACCAGCCACAGCCCGTGGTTGCCGAACCCGCTTGCCAGCCAGGCAAACGGTGCGGTGATCAAGGCCGTGACGACCATCGCGTTGCGCATCTCGCGAGCGCGGGTGGCACCGATGAACAGACCATCGAGCAAATAACTCCAGACCGCGACAAAGGGCAGCACGGCGAGATAGGGCAGATAAACGAAAGCGATCTCGCGCACTGCGGTGATGTCGGTCTGCAGCTCGATGAACAGGTGCCCGCCCAGCAGAAACAGCACCACGAACGCGACGCTGCAAATCAGCGACCAGCCCCCGGAGACATTCAGCGAGCGCCGCAAGGCGTCGCGGTCCCGTGCGCCGATGGCGTGTCCGCAGAGCGCTTCGACAGCGTGAGCCAGGCCGTCCAGCGCGTGGGCCATCAGCAACAGCCCATTAAGCAGCAGCGCATTGGCGGCGACGGTGGCATCGCCCAGTCGAGCGCCTTGCACGGTGATCAAAAAGAACACCGATTGCAGGATCAGGCTGCGAATGAAGATATCGCGATTGACCGTGAGCAGCGGTCGCCAGCTCTGCCAGCGCTTTAGCGCGGACACGGCCAGCTGTCCCGGATAGGCGCGCAGGCCTTTGTGGGTGAGGGCGAGCCCGAGGAGGGCGCCGGTCCATTCGGCGATGACGGACGCACGCGCGCTGCCAACCACGCCCCAGTCCAGGCCCATGACGAACCACAGGTTCAGCGCGATGTTGACCAGGTTGGTGGTCAGCAGAATCGCCAGCGGCGCGCGAGCGTTTTGCAGCCCGAGGAACCAGCCCACCAGCGCGTAGCTCGCCAGCGCTGCCGGTAAGCCGAACAAGCGGGTATGGAAGAAGTCGCGGGTCAGGTCGTTGAGGTCGTCCGAGGGCTGCATCATTTCCAGCGCCAGGTGCTGGAACGGCAGGCCGATCAGTCCCAGCAGCACCGAAAACCCCATCGCCAGCAGCAGGCCCTGCAACAGCACCTGGCGCAGCGCAGCGCCGTCATTGCGCCCGGCGGCCTGGGCGGCAAAACCGGTCGTGCCCATGCGCAGAAAACCCATCGCCCAGGCAAGAAAGCTGTACAGCGTGCCGCCGACCGCCACAGCGCCGAGCTGGTGAGCGTGGGGCAGGTGACCGATGACCGTGCTGTCCACCAGTGAAACCAGCGGCACGGAGATATTCGACAGGATCATCGGTGCGGCCAGCGCCCACACCTGCCGATGGGTCGCGCGCTGGCGCCAGTCGTTGAAGAAGTTGGACATGAAGGCTCCCGGGCAAGCGCGCGAGTGTAGCGATGACGACGCCTGAATGCTGGACTTCTGTATGTCGTTGTCCTGTTACTGCGCGATCTCTGGACGAAGAATCGCCTATAGATTTCGCGCCCAACCGGGATCCATCGCCCACCGCAAAACCACTGTAGGAGCGCGCTTGCCCGCGAAAGCGTCAGTACATCCGCTGCATCTCTATCGGTAGTGAAAATGCCTTCGCGAGCAAGCTCACTCCTACCGGTACAGCGACGTGGCCTGGATTCTGAGTCGACCGCGACCTTGTAGGAGTGAGCTTGCTCGCGAAAGCGTCGGTACATCCGCCGCATCTCTATCTGTTGTGAAAATGCCTTCGCGAGCAAGGTGGAGCGCCACCCCGGTCACTCCTACAGTTGATCGTGGCAGACAGACAAAGCGCGTTTGCTGCAGCCACCGTTGCGTTTCCCCTTGAGAACAAACGCACAAACCCACGGTCTATGTGCGCGCCGCGCTTCACGATTGCTCAAGCGGTGCTATAACTTCTGCTCCCTCATCGCTGCCGTCCAAATGAGTGCCTCATGCTAAACAAAGGATTGTTCCTGGCCTGCGCGCTGGTACTGCTTAGTGCCTGCGATTCCTCTTCGTCCGACAAGCCCGCGGCTGTCCCCGCTCCACCTGCTGCGGCAGTTGTGCAACCGGGCCCCGCCGATGCCAAGCCCAAGCCTGCGGTGGATATTCCCGCGCTGAGCAAGCGGTACGCCGGGCGCGAGTTGACGGTGGTGGACGTCTCCGAAGTTCAGCTCGATGGCGCCAGCACGCTGTCGTTGAGCTTCTCGGTGCCCTTGAACCCTGATCAGAAGTTCGCTGAAAAAGTGCACCTGGTCGACAGCAAGGACGGCAAGGTCGATGGCGCCTGGGAGCTGTCGGACAACCTCATGGAGCTGCGCCTTCGTCACCTCGAGCCCAAGCGCAAGCTGGTGCTGACCATCGATCCGGGCCTGGTGGCGGTGAACAACAACACCCTGGCGGCAGAGTATTCCGCGCGGCTGGAAACGGCTGATCTGCAAGCGACGGTGGGCTTCGCCAGTCGCGGCAGTCTGCTGCCAACCCGGCTCGCTGAGGGGCTGCCGGTCATTGCCCTCAACGTCGATAAAGTTGACGTCGAATTCTTCCGCATCAAGCCTGAGTCGCTGCCTGCGTTTCTCGGCTCGTGGGAAGGCTCGTCCAGTCTTGAAAGTTACCAATCCAAAGAACTGCTGCCCCTGGCTGATCTGGTCTACAGCGGCCGTTTCGACCTGAACCCTGCGCGCAACACTCGAGAAACCGTGCTGCTGCCGATCTCCGGCCTCAAACCGTTGCAACAGCCGGGCGTTTACCTGGCCGTGATGCGCGCCTCCGGGACCTACAACTACACGCAACCGGCCACGCTGTTCACCCTCAGCGACATTGGTCTGTCGGCGCACCGTTACGCCAATCGCCTGGACGTGTTCACCCAGGCACTGGAAGGCGGCAAAGCCCTGAGTGGCGTTGACGTCGAGCTGTATGACGAGAAAGGCCGTGTGATCGGCCAGGGCAAGACCGACAACGCCGGCCACGCCGAGCTGCCGTTGCCGGCCAAGGCTCAGGTGCTGCTGGCCCATCAAGGCGAGCAGACCAGCATGCTGCGCCTGAACAGCGCCGCTTTGGATCTGGCGGAATTCGACATCACTGGCCCCAAGGCCCATCCGCTGCAATTCTTTATCTTTGGCCCGCGCGACCTCTATCGTCCGGGAGAAGTGGTGCTGCTCAATGGCTTGCTGCGTGACAGCGACGGCAAGAGCGTGAAACCTCAGCCGATCACCGTGGAAGTGCGTCGTCCGGATGAGCAGGTCAGTCGCAAGTTCGTGTGGGACGCTGACGCCACCGGGCTCTATCAATATCAGTTGCAGCTGTCGGAAGAAGCGCCGACAGGTCGCTGGCAACTGGTGTTTGATCTGGGTGACGGCAAGCCGCAGCTGTATGAATTCCAGGTCGAAGATTTCCTGCCAGAGCGCATGGCGCTGGAACTCAAGGGCAGCGACACCCCGCTGGCGCCCGATGCGCCGTTCGACGTAGCCATCACCGGTCGATACCTGTACGGCGCGCCAGCGTCGGGCAATCGCCTGAACGGTCAGTTGTATGTGCGTCCTCTGCGTGAAGCGGTGCCCGGCCTGCCGGGTTATCAGTTTGGCTCGGTGACCGAGGAAGACCTCAAGCAAGACCTGGAAATCGAAGACAGCACGCTGGACGCCAACGGCAAGCTCGACCTGAGCATTGACAGCCAATGGGCCAAGGCCCGTTCACCGCTGGAGCTGGTGCTGCAAGCCAGTTTGCAGGAGTCGGGTGGACGGCCGATCACACGGCGACTGACCCAGCCGGTCTGGCCCGCTGACGCAATGCCCGGCCTGCGTGGTTTGTACGAAGGCGAAGCCACTGACGGTGACGGCCCGGTTGAGTTCGAAGTGCTGATGGCCGACGCCCAGGGCCACAAACTGGCCGCCGATAACCTCAAAGTGCGGCTGGTCCGCGAGCGCCGCGATTACTACTGGAACTACTCCGACAGCGATGGCTGGAGCTATCACTTCAACGAGAAGTTTCTCAACCTGTCCGAAGAAACCCTCAGCGTGAAGAAAGACTCGACGGCGAAAATCAGCTTCCCGGTGGAGTGGGGCCCGTATCGCGTCGAGGTCGAGGATCCGGCCACCGGCCTTATCAGCAGCGTACGTTTCTGGGCCGGTTACCGCTGGCAGGACAACGCCGAAGGCGGCGCCGTGCGTCCCGATCAGGTCAAGCTGGCGCTGGACAAACCGGCCTATGCCGATGGCGACACCGCAAAAGTGACGGTCACGCCACCGTCGGCGGGCAAGGGCTATCTGTTGGTGGAGTCCAGCGAAGGGCCGCTGTGGTGGCAAGAGATCGACGTGCCCGCTGAAGGCAAAACCTACGACATCCCGATGGACAAGAAATGGGCGCGGCATGACCTCTATGTCAGCGCGCTGGTGATTCGTCCGGGTGAGCGCAAAGCCAACGTCACGCCGAAACGCGCCGTGGGCGTGCTGCACCTGCCGCTGGACCGTTCGCAGCGCAAGCTGGCGCTGACCGTCACGGCGCCCGAGAAGATGCGGCCCAAGCAGCCGCTCAAACTGAAGGTCAATGCGAAGAACGCCGACGGCACGATACCGAAGAGCGTGCATGTGCTGGTGGCTGCGGTGGACGTGGGCATTCTCAATATCACCGAATACGCCACGCCAGATCCGTTTGCGGCGATGTTCGGGCGCAAGGAATACGGCGCCGACCAACTGGACATCTACGGGCAGTTGATCGAGGCCGGCCGTAATCGTCTCGCCAGCCTGGCCTTCGGCGGTGACGCGGCACTGGCCAAGGGTGGCAAGCGCCCGGAAACCAGCGTCACCATCGTCGCCCTGCAAAGCGCGCCGGTGACCCTGAACGAGCAGGGCGACGCGGAAGTCAGCGTCGACATCCCGGATTTCAACGGTGAGCTGCGGATCATGGCCCAGGCCTGGACCGACGAGCGCTACGGCATGGCCGAAGCCAAAACCGTTGTCGCGGCGCCGTTGATCGCTGAGCTGTCGGCACCCCGATTCCTGGCGGGTGGCGACCAGACCAAGGTGGCGCTGGACCTGTCGAACCTTTCCGGTAAAGCGCAGAAGCTCAATGTGCAAGTGGTTGCTGAAGGGCAGTTGAGTCTGGCCGAAGGCGACAGCGCCAAAGCTGTCAGCCTGAATCAGGGGCAACGCACCACGCTGCAAATTCCGGTCAAGGCGCTGGGCGGCTTCGGTCAGGGCGTGATTCGGGTCACGGTCAACGGCCTGGACCTGCCGGGCGAAAACCTGCCGGCCTTCAGTCGCGAGTGGACCATCGGCGTGCGCCCTGCGTACCCGGCGATGCTCAAGCAATATCGCGCAGTGCTCAAGGATCAGGCGTGGAGCCTGCCGGAGGGCGCCCTTGAGGCGTTCGAGCCCGCTGGTCGTGAGGCGTTGCTGTCGGTGTCGAGCCGTCCGCCGCTGAACCTCGGTGAGCAGATTCGCGCGCTCAAAGCCTATCCCTACGGTTGCTTGGAGCAGACCACCAGCGGCTTGTACCCGTCGCTGTACGCCGACGCCGCCACGCTCAAGCGTCTGGGCCTCCAAGGTGAATCCGATGCCGACCGCAAGCGCAAGATCGAGCTGGGCATTGAGCGACTGATCGGTATGCAGCGCTACAACGGCAGCTTCGGCCTGTGGGCGGCGGACGGCGAAGAGGAATACTGGTTGACCGCCTACGTCACCGACTTCCTGCTGCGCGCTCGCGATCAAGGGTTTGCCGTGCCACCGGACGCGCTGAAGAAAGCCAATGAGCGGCTATTGCGTTACTTGCAGGAGCGCAATCAGATCGAGGTCAATTACAGCGAAAACGCCGACCACACCCGCTTTGCCGTACAGGCCTACGCGGGTCTGGTGTTGTCGCGCAGTCAGCAGGCGCCGCTGGGTGCACTGCGCAGCTTGTTTGACCGCCGCAGTGATGCGCGCTCGGGCCTGCCGCTGGTGCAGTTGTCCATCGCGCTGGAAAAAATGGGCGACAAACCCCGCGCGGATCAAGCGTTGCTTGCAGGACTGGCGGCCGGTCGCAAGGCCAACGACTGGCTCGCCGATTACGGCAGCCCGTTGCGTGATCAGGCGCTGATTCTGTCGTTGCTGGAAGAAAACAAACTCGCACCGGAGAAGGTCGAGGAGCGGCTGTTTGCGCTGGCTGATCAGGTCGCGGCGAACCGCTATCTGTCGACCCAGGAGCGCAATTCGCTGTTCCTTGCCGGTCGCGATCTGCTCGGCAAGCCCGAGGCCAAATGGGCGGCGACGCTGACCAGCGGCAGCAATAACCGCGAGCTGAGCAACGACCAGCCGGGTGTCAAACTCGACAGCTCAGTGCTGGCCGCGCCGTTGACGGTGCAGAACACCGGTGGCGACACGCTGTATCAGCAAATGACGATCTCCGGGTATCCCTCCCAGCCGCCTGCGGCCGGGGGCGAGAACCTGTCGATCAGTCGCGACTACCTGGGCATGGACGGCGCAGCGCTGAACCTCAATGGGCTGAAGAGCGGCGAACTGGTCCTGGTGCACCTTGAGATCAAGGCCAAGGAGCGCGTGCCGGATGCGCTGGTGGTGGACCTGCTCCCGGCCGGTCTGGAGATCGAAAACCAGAATCTGGCGCAGAGTTCGGCCAGTCTCGAAGACGCCAGCGAGTCGGTGAAGCAATGGCGCGAATCGATGGAAAACGCCGGCGTGAAGCATCAGGAATTCCGCGGCGATCGCTATGTGGCTGCGGTGGATCTGGAGGGTTTTAACACCGTGCACCTGCTGTATCTGGCGCGGGCTGTGACGCCGGGCGTGTACCGCGTGCCGCCGCCGCAAGTGGAGTCGATGTATCGGCCGAACTGGCAGGCACTGGGCGAAGCGCCGGCGCAGTTGGTGGTGAAGGGCAAGAAGTAGGGATTACGCTGATGATCGCTCCCACGCTCTGCGTGGTAGCAGCCTTTACTGACGCTTTGCGTCAGGTGACGCTAGGGGACGACGCTAGGGGACTGATTTATTTACAACGCTCCACCGTAAATTAATCTGTCCCCGGTTCCTGACGTATCAATGAATAATCCAGCTCAACAGCCACAGCCCCAGAAACAACCAGATGATCCCCATGATGATCGAGGCGCGCATGAAGGCGCGGATCGCTGAATACAGCAGCATCAAACCGACAACCAGGGCCACGATGCTGACGATTGAAGTGTCCATGCCCAACGTGCGCGACAGGCCGTCAACGAAATTGCCGCCCGCGTGAGTGAACATGTTGAACAACCAGCTTAAGCCGTCGACGACGAAGCGGATCACGGCGCCAATCACTTGGCCGAGCCATTCGAAAACGCTTTCTACCTGCATATCTGCTTCCTGATGAGGGGCGTGGACCAAAAACGGCATTGCTCGCTTTGGCCGTCGATTGTCCGGGCGAGTTCCCTGTCGGGTAAAGGCTTTCTGTGAAGATCACCCGATTATCGCTACGGCCGACCTGCTCGGGATTGTGGGAGCGAGCTTGCTCGCGAATGGGCCGACGCTGTGCTCGCGCTGTCGCCTGGCTCATCGGCAGCCTGCTAATCATGTGTCTGCTGCTCTGGCTCGCCGATCGGATCTGGCCGCTGCCCTTGCCCAAGGACGATCTGGCGCGCGTGGTGCTCGCCGAAGACGGCACGCCGCTGTGGCGGTTCGCCGATGCCAATGGCGTCTGGCGCTACCCGGTGACGGTCGATCAGGTGTCGCCTTATTACCTCGAAGCGCTGCTGACCTACGAGGACCGCTGGTTCTATCAACATCCCGGGGTGAACCCCATGGCGTTGGCGCGCGCGGCCTGGCAAAACCTCAGCGGTGGCCATGTGGTGTCCGGCGGCAGCACCCTGTCGATGCAGGTGGCCCGCTTGCTCGATCCACACTCGCGCACACTGGCTGGCAAGCTTCGACAGCTGTGGCGAACCGCGCAGCTGGAATGGCACCTGTCCAAACAGGACATCCTGGTGCTGTACCTCAATCGCGCGCCGTTTGGCGGCACGTTGCAGGGCGTCGCCGCTGCCAGTTGGGCGTACCTGGGCAAGTCCCCGCAGCAACTGACCCGTGCCGACGCGGCGCTGCTGGCCGTGCTGCCCCAGGCGCCGAGTCGTCTGCGTCCGGATCGCCACGCACAACGTGCTCAGGCGGCGCGGGACAAAGTGTTGCGGCGTCTGGCCGAGTTCGGCACTTGGCCGCAGGGTGCGGTTGACGAAGCGCTGGAAGAACCGCTGCTGCTCGCGCCTCGTCAGGAGCCCAGCCTGGCGCCCTTGCTCGCCCGGCGTCTGAATCGCCCCAACAGCCCGCCGTTGATCCACACCACCCTGGACGCCGGCCTGCAGCGTCGTCTCGAAGACCTGCTGCTGGGCTGGCGTGCGCGTCTGCCCGAGCGCACGTCCGCCGCGATTCTGGTGGTGGAAGCGCAGAACATGGCCGTCCGCGCCTACGTCGGCTCGGTGGACATCGGCGACGCCAAACGCTTTGGCCATGTCGACATGGTCAGCGCGTTGCGCTCGCCGGGCTCGACGCTCAAACCCTTTCTCTACGGCAAGGCCATCGACGCCGGGCTGATCCATTCGGAGTCGTTGCTGCAGGACGTGCCCCGGCGCTATGGCGATTACCGGCCGGGTAATTTCTCGTCGGGTTTTAACGGTGCGGTGGCGGCCAGCTCGGCGCTGTCGATGTCGCTGAATCTGCCAGCGGTGCAACTGCTGGAAGTCTATGGCCCGAAACGCTTCGCAGCGGAGCTGCGCAACGGCGGCGTGCCGCTGACCTTGCCGCCCCTGGCTGAACCCAATCTGGCGTTGATCCTGGGCGGTGCAGGCAGTCGGCTGGAGGATCTGGTCGGTGGCTACAGCGCGTTCGCGCGGGGCGGGCGCAGTGCGGACATTCGCTTGCAGCCCGATGACCGTCTGCGTGACCGACCGATGATGTCGCCCGGCGCGGCGTGGATCATTCGGCGGATTCTCAGCGGCCAATCCCGGCCTGACCTCGATCCCCACGCCGAGCTTGTGCAGCGCCCGCAACTGGCCTGGAAAACCGGCACCAGTTACGGCTTTCGAGATGCGTGGTCGATTGGCGTAGGGCCGAGGTTTCTGATCGGCGTGTGGATCGGCCGGCCGGACGGGACCCCGGTGCCGGGGCAGTTTGGGCTGGCGTCGGCAGCGCCGCTGATGCTGCAGGTTCACGACCTGCTGGTGAACCGCGACGCCCAGCGCAACATCCTGCCGCCCGTGTTGCCGGTGCCGCTCAACGTAGGCGTTGCTGCCATCTGCTGGCCTCTGGGGCAGCCGATGAGCAAGAGCGACCCGAACTGCCGTCGCCAACGTTTCGCCTGGACCCTCGACGGCACGACGCCGCCGACCTTGCAGGCGACCGATCAGCCGCTGGGGTTGGGGCTCACGGAGAAAGTCTGGCTGAACGACAAAGGCCTGCGCGTCGCGGCAAGTTGTCCACAGGCTCAGCCAAAAGAGATCGCCCTCTGGCCGGCGCCCCTTGAACCCTGGCTGCCGAAGGGCGAGCGGCGCGAGGCGCGTCTCCCTGACGTTGACCCATCATGCCCGCCTCAAGGGCTGAGCCTAGCCCCACCATTGTCAGTGGTGGGCGTCCGGGAGGGCGATCAATTGCGCTTGCCGGCCGGCAGTCAGCAGCTGTTGCGGCTCACGCTGTCGGCGCTGGGCGGCAGTGGCCGGCGCTGGTGGTTCATCGACGGCACGCCGGTCGGCGACACCGCCAGTCAGGACAGCTACACCCACACCTTCACGCGTTTGGGGCGCTACCAACTGAGCGTGCTGGATGAAAGCGGGCAGACTGCCCGGGTGGAATTCAGTGTGGTGGATTGAAACGTAGAGGCCCGTGCGTGAGACCCATGGTCAGAGGTGCCGCCGATCCACCGTAGGAGCCGGCTTGCTGGCGAACGCTGTTGTTTAGACGCCGCGAGGGTGAATGACAGATCGGGTTCGCCAGCAAGCTGACTCCTACGGATTCGCGTCGATCACCCATTGTGTGGACGAGATCAGGCCGCAGTGGGAGCGAGCTTGCTCGCGACTTGGTCGCTACGTCCACTCAATTTTCGGCGGTTGAAATGCCGTCTTCGCGAGCAAGCTCACTCCTATATGGACCTCACAGGCTGACGACCGGATCAACCCTCAATGCGGCGGATACTGCTGCAGGATGTTCTGCACCGTCTGGCGCAGGGCCTGCTCGCGCGCAGCAGGGTTGGCGTTGCCGTCGCTGACCATCTGCTCGGTGCTGCCACGCCAGACCAGCTTGCCGTCCTTGCCGTCGAGCATGTCGATCTGCAGGGTCGAGACTTTGTAATCGACGTTGCGCGTCTCGGTGCCGATCGGGCCGCCCCAGTAGCCGCCCCACGGATTGCCCCAATAACCGCCACCGCCGCCGTAGTTGGTGGTGACCGTCTGCTGGCGGTTTTCTACGATGAGCCATGCCTGCAGTTGCACGTCCGCTTTCATGCCGGGCGCTGCCATGCGCAGGCCGCGCTGCTCCAGTTGCTCGCCGACCGCCTGGCGAATGCGCTGTTCGGTCAGGTCACTTTTGATGCGCGGATCGTCCGGCTGATATTGCAAACCAGGCTCCTTCCACGCCCACGACCGGTAGGCGCCGAAATCGCGCTGGGCGTCGAAGTCGCGGTTGACCCGATCGGTCTGGCAGGCGCCGAGCAGCAGGGCGACACAAAGGACAGCAATGCGGCGGTACATGGGATTTCTCCAGCGTGTAAACAAAACGCCAAGGGGCGCGAAATCAGGACGGCGGGTAAGCCGTCAGGGCTTGTTGTACGGCCTGACGCAGGGCTTTGGCGCGGGTTGACTGGTCGCCGCCGCTGGCGGTTTCGGCGCTCGCGCTCCACACCGGCTGGCCGCTGCGGGCATCGAACAGACTGATGCGAACCACAACCACCTGTTCCTGGTAGGTACGCACGATCGGCACGCTGGCATAACCGCCGTAACCGTTGCGGTAGCCGTTACCACCGTAATAGCCCCCACCTGAACCGCCATAGTACGGATCGTAATAGTCATCGCGCACCTGACGAATCCGGGTCTCCGCATGGGTATCGGCGGCGACGCGCAAGTCCGCCGCCTGCGGGTTCTGCGACGGCCGCAGACCGCGTTGATCCAGCCCGTTGCTCACGGCTTCGGCCAGTTGAGCCGAGTCTGCCCAGAGGGTGCCCGGCGGCAACTGACCGTTGAGCCAGGCCCAGTTGCGATAGCGGCCATAATCGCGCGGCGCCGCAGGGTAAGCGCTCATGTCGATGGCATTGGCAGCGTGAGGCGGCGCCGGTGGAATGGCCGCAGACACAGCGCGATAAGGATTGGGGCTCTGGCAGGCGGCGAGGCCCAGGCAGAGGGAAAGCAAAGCGAGACGGCGTTTCATGAGGGTCTCCGCAGCGTGCGTTAAGCAGCGAGTAAACCAGCGTCTGTTATAAGGGGCGGCACATCCAGTGCAGGTAGCGTCCCAGTCCGGCGAAGGCCGGGTGGCGACGGTGGGCGAGCTCCATTTCCAGCAGGTCCGCAAGCTCGGCTCGAGCCTGGAACTCGACCGGCATGTAGTCGTGAAAAACCCGAACGCCACTTTGGGTTTCGACTCGCCACAAAGGGCCAAGTTGCGCCGCCAGTTCGCGGGGATCAAGAGGCTCCTGCGGGGTCAGACTCTGTTTTTCGCCGGCCAGGGTGTTCTTGCGCATTTTGCGGAAGTGGCCTTTGAGCAGGTTGCGGTAAATCAGTGCGTCGCGGTTGTAGAACGCCAATGACAGCCAGCCGTCGGGCTCGGTCAACTGATGCAGGACCGGAAGAATCGTGAACGGCTCGTCCAGCCACTCCAGCACTGCATGGCAGATCACCAGGTCATAACGCTCGGTCAGAATATCGGGCAGTGCTTGCCACGGCGCCTGAATGAAGTTCGCCGTCTGCCCCGCGTCGGTAAAGCGCTGACGTGCGCCTTCGAGCATGGGGGCGGCGGGTTCGGCCAGCGTCACATCATGCCCGCGCTCGGCCAGCCACAGCGACATGTGCCCAAGCCCGGCGCCGATGTCCAGCACGCGCAACGGACGGTCCGGCAGGCTTTCGATAAGGTCAGCCTGTAGCACCGCCAACCGGATCGCCCCCTTGGCGCCGCCGTAGATTTTTTCAGCGAAGCGCGTCGCCAGTTGATCGAAATGACGGTCGCTCATTGGCTGAACCGCCGTTCGCCGTCCGCCAGTTTTGCGCGCACCACTTCATCCATGTCCAGACCCAGCTCGCTGCACAACAGCAGCAGGTAAAGCACGATGTCTCCGACTTCCTGCCCGGCGTGGGCCAGCTCGTCCGCCGGTAACTGACGGGACTGATCCTCGGTCTTCCACTGGAAGATCTCCACCAGCTCGGCCATTTCCACGCTGGCGGCCATGGCCAGGTTTTTCGGGCTGTGAAATTGCCGCCAGTCGTTGTTATCGCGGATGCGATGCAGGCGTTGGGTGAGTTCGTCGAGGTTCATGGGGGTCTCCTGAAGGTGCGTAGCTTCAGGGGGATAGGCGATTGACGCAAGGGGGCGCGATGCGCAGTCGCCGAGCTCGGTGGCGGGGGACGCAGTGTAGGAGTGTGGCTTGTCCCGCGATCGGCTGCGCAGCGGTCGCAAAACAAACGAATGGATTCTGCCTGACACCACGCGACCGGCAGATTTGCTGCCGCTTCGCGCCAGATCGCGGGACAAGCCACGCTCCCACAGAGTTACTCCGTGGCCGGCCGCCAGCTCCCCAGCATATGCACGATCCCTTCCGCGCCTTCCAGCTTGAACTGCCCATGGGACCCCGCCGCGCTGGCAGACAACGTCACCCCGCTCGGCAGCCGCACCGGTTTGTGAAAATCCACCGAAATCTCTACATTCGACGTCGGCAGATGATCTTCAAGTGCTGCCAAGGCACGGCTTTTTATCCACAGCCCGTGGGCAATCGCCTTGGGAAAACCGAACAGTTTGGCGCTGCTGTCACTGAGGTGAATCGGGTTGTAGTCGCCACTGACCTTGGCGTACTGACGACCAATGTCCGAAGGCGCTGACCACGTCGCCAGCTCCGTCATCGGCAGCGGCGCCGGTTCGTAATCGCCTTCGATCTCGCCGTCCACGTGGACGTCACGGCAAAGCATCGTGCTCTCTTCTTCCCACAGCAGGCCCAACGCATCTTCGACCTGGGTGATCACGCTGAACGTCGCGCCCTTTGCATGGGGTTTGAGATGGCCAACGTGCACGCTGACCTGCACCTTGATCACGCTGCCAAGGGGCCGACGAACGCTGATCCGGTTGTGCAAGTGGACCAGCCCGAGGAGCGGGAAGGGGAAATCCTTGTCGGTAAGCAGTTTCATCTGCAGCGGGAAGGCCAGCACATGGGGATAGGTCGGCGGCAGCAGACTGCCCGGGATAAAGCCGCAGACGTGGGCGAACGCTTTGACCTTGTCCGGATCCACTGACATCCAGCACCGCAGCCCTTGATCCGGTAGTTTTGCGCCGCTGACCTTGCGCCGCAACGCCGCTTGCATGAACAGGCCGGGCAGGGCCGGGGGCGTGTCCAGATACCGCCAGTGCGCACTCATCGAGGTTCTCCTGTGGTCATGCTACAGATCAGGCACGCACCGGATCGACGGGGCGGCGATTCAAACACTCATGTTCTTGATGCCCACTCAGGCACCGAGCACGCTCTGGCCGCACACGCGCAGCACCTGGCCGCTCATTGCGCCGGAGCCCGGTTGACCCAGCCAAGCCACCGCTTCGGCCACGTCCTGGGGCTGGCCGCCCTGGCCCAACGAACTCATGCGTCGGCCCGCTTCGCGCAAGGCAAACGGCATGTGCGTCGTCATGCTCGTTTCGATAAAACCCGGCGCCACGGCGTTGATGCTGATGCCCCGCGCTTTGAGGGTCGGCGCCATCGCCCGGGCATAGCCGATCAGCCCGGCCTTGCTCGTGGTGTAGTTGGTTTGCCCGCGATTGCCCGCAAGCCCGCTGATCGACGCCAGCAGAATCACGCTGCCATTCTCGCGCAGCACGCCGCTGTCGATCAGCGCCTGGGTCAGCACCTGCGGTGCGTTGAGATTCACATCCAGCACCGAGTCCCAGAAGTCCGAGGGCATATTCGCCAGCGTCTTGTCCCGGGTGATGCCAGCGTTGTGCACGACGATATCCAGGCCGCCGGGCAAGTGTTCAATCAACTGAGCGGCAGCGTCCGGTGCGCAGATGTCCAGGACCAGCGCCTGCCCACCAAGACGCGCCGCCAGCGCATCGAGATCGGATTTAGCCTGGGGGACATCCAGCAATACCACCTCCGCACCGTCGCGAGCGAGGGTTTCCGCGATGGCCGCGCCGATGCCTCGGGCTGCCCCTGTCACCAGCGCTTTACGTCCTGCCAGCGGACGGGTCCAGTCCTGAACCTGCTGCCCGCAGGCACTCAGGCGAATTACCTGACCGGAGATGAACGCGCTCTTCGGCGACAGGAAGAATCGCAGCGCGCCTTCGAGCTGATCTTCCGCGCCGTCCTCTACTTGCAGCAGTTGAACCGTGCCACCGTTACGCATTTCCTTGGCCAGGGAGCGGCTGAAACCTTCGATGGCCTGCTGAGTGCTGGCGGCCAGCGGATCAGTTTGAGCATCCGGCGCACGGGCAAGAATGACGACGTGGGCGCTGTTGTCCAGATGACGGAGGATCGGCTGAAAGAACTCGCGCAACTGACTCAGTTGGGAGGTGTGCAGCAGCGTGCTGGCGTCGAACACCACAGCCTTGATCTTCCCGCTCTGCTCCGCATTCCAGGGGGGGGCGCCATTGACTTCGCCGCCATTACTGAACAGCACATCGGTCAGGCGCGGCGCGAAGGTGCTGACTCGCTCGGCCAATGGACCTGTGCTCAGCAACAGCGCGCCCTCCACCGGCCGCAGACGCCCCGCCTGCCAGCGCTCCAGACGTGCGGGCGCTGGCAGACCGACGGCGCCGACCAGCTTGCGGCCGAGGTCGGAGTTGACGAAGTCAATGTAGCGATCGGATGCCATGGAACACTCTCCTTGCGTCTGGGTTCAAATCAGTGGACCGCGTGGTTAGGTAATAGGTCCTACGCTGTCAGGCAGCGCTTCTCAAACGATAGACGCATTCAGGGCAGGGAGATTTCGATGATTCAGACACGACGCGTGGCCATTGTCGGCGGCAATCGCATTCCGTTCGCACGCTCCAACGGCGCGTATGCCACCGCCAGCAATCAGGAAATGTTGACCGCTGCGCTGGAAGGTCTGATCGAGCGCTTCAACCTGCACGGCCTGCGCATCGGCGAAGTCGCCGCCGGCGCGGTGCTCAAGCACTCCCGTGATTTCAACCTCACCCGTGAATGCGTGCTCGGTTCGCGGCTGTCGCCACAAACGCCGGCCTACGACATTCAACAAGCCTGCGGCACCGGGCTCGAAGCGGCGCTGCTGGTGGCGAACAAGATCGCCCTCGGTCAGATTGAGTGCGGCATTGCCGGTGGCGTCGACACCACCTCCGACGCGCCCATCGGCGTCAACGAAGACCTGCGGCAGATCCTGTTGCAGGTCAATCGCAGCAAGACGACGGCTGACAAGCTCAAGGCGCTGACACAATTGCGCCTGCATAACCTCAAGCCGGAACTGCCGCGCAATGGCGAACCCCGCACCGGTTTGTCGATGGGTCAGCACTGCGAATTGATGGCGCAGACCTGGGGCATCCCCCGCGAGGCACAGGACCAACTGACGCTGAACAGTCATCAAAAAATGGCCGCCGCCTATGCGGAAGGCTGGCAGGACGACCTGCTCACGCCATTCCTCGGCCTGACCCGCGACAACAACCTGCGCACTGATGCGAGCCTGGAAAAGCTTGCCTCGCTCAAGCCCGCCTACGAGCGCAGCGCAAAAGGTACGCTGACGGCGGGCAACTCGACGCCCCTCACTGACGGTGCCTCGCTGGTGTTGCTCGCCAGCGAAGAGTGGGCGCGGGAACGTGGCTTGCCGGTTCTGGCCTACTGGCGGGATGGCGAGGCTGCCGCGGTGGATTTCGTGCGCGGTAACGAAGGTCTGCTGATGGCCCCGGTCTACGCTGTCCCGCGCTTGCTGGCGCGCAACGGCCTCACGCTGCAAGACTTCGACTATTACGAAATCCACGAAGCCTTCGCCGCGCAGGTGCTGTGCACGTTGAAGGCGTGGGAAGATCCGGAGTACTGCAAAACTCGTTTGGGGTTGGATGCGCCGTTGGGCTCCATTGACCGCAGTAAGCTCAATGTCAAAGGCAGCTCCCTGGCGGCGGGTCATCCCTTTGCGGCGACCGGTGGCCGCATTGTCGCCAATCTGGCGAAGTTGCTGAGCGTGGCGGGGCAGGGCCGCGGACTCATCTCCCTATGCGCAGCGGGCGGGCAGGGGGTTACGGCGATACTTGAGCGTTGAACACGGGTTTTACCTAGTTGTGCTTATTCAGGGGGCGATTCGCGATGGGCGCCATAGACGAAGCCGGTACATCAAAATACGCATATTGTAGGTTGACGACCTGCTCCTGATTTGAGAGGGAGGTTGCGCTCTGGTTACTCTTTCTGTGGAGTCAGCAACCTATCGGTGCGATAACTTCGTCTTGAGAGTGTTTTTCCGTCTCACGAGTGCCTGGCACCATTTATACAGGCACAGTGGATGTGCTTAGTGATGTTGATTAACTTGAAAGAGGGTGCGGTAGCTGCATAGCGATGTGCGAAGCACCCTTAATGTGAACTTCGCATATGCTGACGCAGACTCTAATATCCAGCATTTATGGCCGTAAGAACTGGGGGCGATCGCGCAACGGAAGTCAAACGTAAATCGAAAAATTGTCCACATATAGTGATGGGACAGGTGTGCCGGTATATCTTGCCAATGTAAACTCTATCTCTGTGATATTCCGGTTTTCTGGGGCTTCGTGCTCGATCCACATGGGGCCTTTTGGGGGGGGGACGGTGACTTGTTCACCGGTATTATAATGATAAATTATTGAGGCTACTGAGAGTTCTGTGGAGAGATCTTCGGCAAAACCATACCGCACTCTACGCGTTAGCTTTTTTGGTTTGAAACTCACTCGCGTTTCTATGTTGTGATCAGCTATTATGTAGATCTTTCCGTCGTCTAAAAATGGTGGGTGGTTGTTAAAGCTATGAGAGATGATAACGCGGCTTCCCGTTACATTAATACTCAAGAAATCTCTATCCGCATAGCTGAAATCGCCATCTGGCAAATCATCAAAGTCATCAGTAATGGCCTGGGGCGGTAAGGCAGTCAGTGTGTAAGGATCAGAAGTTTCACCTCCAGCCCGAGCAACAAAAGTCTGTTGGCCAAGAGCAATAGGTACGTCACAGCTCCACGAACCGTCGGCTCGTGTCGTCGTTGTCCCTACCACATCCGTGCCAATCAGGATATCTACCGACATGCTGCTTGTATTTCCAAGTGCCATGTTCAAGTCCTCTATTACGTCCAATTTCAGAAAGCCTTGATATGTATAGGTGATAGGCCTGGCGGTTGCCAGTCCTGCTCATATCGATTGGCGATAAACGGGTTTACGGCTATCGCGTTAGGTTAAGCGTCGGTTGGTTAATGCCCGTTATTAGCATTGCTGTGTTGAAGATTGGGATGGCTCTCCTGTGTTTAAGTGGAAAGGGGACTGATTTATTTACAACGTTTCACCGTAAATTAATCTGTCCCCGAGTGCCGCGTGTGCCATGTCCCCGCGTGCCAAATCCGATCTGATCCATCCCTGATCAAGTATCCAATACACCCTGAGGCCGACCCCGGCCCCGATACTCAACCCGTCGCCCCAACACCTGCTCAACCTCATCAGCAAATTGCCGTCCCCCGGTCAATTGCCCCCTCTGCAGTGCATCCCGAATCAGTCTCAACTCGCTGTCAGCCGCCGGCGCCTCAAAAAACGCCCGATACGCCAGTTGCCGACCAAGCTGTGTCAGCCCCAACGCCTCGTAACAGGAATGAACATCCAGCCAGTCGTGCTGCACATTCGTGGTGAACCGCAACCCAAAGCTTGACCATCGATACTCCTCGACGCGTTCAACCATTCCGGCCCGCACAGGATTGAGTTCGATATACCGACTGCATGCCAGCAAATATGCATCGGACTGCACAACGCTAGACTTGTAACGACTCTCCCATAGCGTTCCAGACCGCCCCTCCAGCTTATTGCGATACCGCGTCATGCGCGCAGCAAGCGCCTTCATCAACTTCCCCAATCCTTCGGTGCATGAAGGGGCTAGCAATAAGTGCACATGGTTGGTCATCAGGCAGAACGCAAACACCTTCACGTCAAACACATCTTTGAGTTCCTGAAGATCATCCAGATAACGCGCGAAATCGTCCTCATGGGCAAACACCGTTTGCCGGTTATGGCCGCGCTGAACAATATGATGAGGGTGACCGGGCAACACGATACGAGCAATGCGGGGCATGACTGATCCTCCGTCCTTGGGAAGGATCAGCGTAGCCGCGGTAGTTGAGTGTGACCTACGCGAGACGGGGCAAATGAGTTGCAACGTTTGTAGCGCAAGCGGACCAAAAGCGCTGACTCGAGGCAGGGGCTGAGTCAAGGTGCAAGGGGGCAGCAGGTGCAAGGGGCCTGATTGATTTACACGCTTCACCGTAAATTAATCTGTCCCCGTTTGAAGGGGACCAAAATCAAATAAATCAGACCCCTTTTAGTTCATAATCGATCTTATAGTTATAGCGCTTATCGCCGTATCCCGGTGGGTATCACCAATCTATCCATTTCGTTTAGTTGATGCTATCAGCGTGCACAGCTAGGAGAAGTTTCGGGCAGCGACGTAAACTGTCTCCTCACGACACAAGGTCTGCACATGCCCAACGGACAGCGCCCACTGCGCAACACCGACACCCAGCGCCTGATTCCACAGCTGACCGACTTGCCGCGCCCGCTCTACGCCAGAGCGGAGAGCTTGAACGCAGGATCGTGGACGCCGACTCATCGTCATGACTGGGTGCAGTTTTCCTACGCCATCAGCGGCGTGCTGGGCGTGCACACCGAGCAGGGCAGCTTCTTCGCGCCGCCGCAGTGGGGCGTCTGGATTCCTGCCGGGCTCGATCACGAGGTAGTCACGTCAACCCGCGCGGAGATGCGCAGCCTCTATGTGCGCTCACCTGATTCTTCGGGGCCTGTGGATCGCTGCCGCGTGCTCGAAGTCACCCCGCTGGCTCGCGAACTGATCAAGACATTCTGCCTGATGCCCACCGATTACCCGCAACACGACAGCCAGGAATCGCGCCTTGTTCAGGTGCTGCTCGACCAGTTGTCGAGCTTGCCGGAAGTGGGCTTCTCGTTGCCGCTGCCCCGCCATGCGCGGTTATTGGCATTGTGCAACCAGCTGATTGAAGAACCGGGACAAGCGACCACGCTGAAAGACTGGGCGCATCGGCTTAGCATGTCGGAGAAGACGCTGATGCGTTTGTTCCAGCGCGAAACCGGATTGAGTTTCAGAGGCTGGCGGCAACGAGCGCGATTACTCGCCTCGCTCACTGCCTTGGAGGAGGGCGGCAGCGTGACGAGCACCGCCCTCGATTGCGGCTATGACTCGACCTCGGCCTTTATCGCCGCGTTCAAGGGACTGTTCGGGTTTACACCTGGGGAGTTATTCAGACGTGAGTCATAGTGTTGATGCAGGGGGTGGGAATATGAAATGTTGTGACCACGCCATGCTTAAACGTGACTGATGTCAAAGTTGCAGCACCCGTGACTGGGGCATCTTTGTGACGTCAGCCCATTTCGATGTGCTCAAAGTCATCAAGGAATACAGACCTTTTCACACCGGCGTACTTGCTTTCAGTAACCAACTCCGCTTCTTATGTGGCTTTAACGGATCAGGAAACAAGGGCGGTGATCGGTCCAAGGGTTCATCACCGATCACCCCCTCAAAATATGCATGTTTATCAGGCAAAGGTCACCGTACCGTGAATAACCACACTGGTATCGGTTGTGGATCCTCCGTTGGGAATTTCAACATCACCTGCCTCATTCGTCACCCTGGTAATAGTGACGGCGCTGACGGTTGGTACAGTTTTGACAGTGTAGGACTGCAGCGGGAACGCCTGCCGCGTCTTGCCACCGTCAAATGACACTTCCAGCGCGAGCTTCAACTCCGAGCCATCGGCCAACGTTTTCAAATAGTCCAGAGGAATGGTAGTGGTCTGGGCATTTGCATCGCCAATCGGATAGCCTTGCCACGCTGGCACATCCAGGTTGCTGGAGCCTTCCATCCGCAGCCATAGCTGCTGTCCTGCCATAATCAATGGCCAAGGCTCAACTGTAACCTTCGCATCCTCTGTAAGACTCGACACGTCCAGCTCACCAGCTGAAGATGCTTCAGTGATTTTAGGAGGTTTGAGCTGCTGGGCGGGAATGGACGATACCGTTAAATCGAGGATCTCGGACAATGCGACACCGGCGGGCCGAACCACCGCATAGATTATCTGGATGGTCTTGCCGACGGCCGCTGCAATTTGAGCTGCCTTTACTCTGAACGTAACCTCTTGAAAAACGCTGCCGTTTAGCGTCTCAAACGAATCGTCGCCGTTGAATGACAAGCCGATGATGTCTGAGGTCAACATTGTCGGGTAAGAGACAATGACATCCACGCCTGTCAGGCCCAGCGTAGGATCCAGAATGTCACCCTGTCCGGCAACGTCTACCTTCGGCTTTGGGAAATCCGGATTTTGTAATGTGGCGTATCTTCCACCGGCAATCGAAGCGAATGCTTCGGCGAGTTGGCTTTTCTGTTCAGCGGTTGGTTCGGTCATGATATTCCACCTTTCCATGGTTTTGGTCAGCGATATTGTTGACCATTATCGACAATGGGCATGCACGGAATGAGTGCACGCTATTTATTTTTAAAACGGTTGTCACTCAGGCTCTCATTACAAAGTTGTCCCACAGTGTCCAGTCACTGCGGACAATAAGTTCGATGTAGCGTATCGGCTTACCTGCGCTGGTATATGAAATTTGCTGATTGGGCGTTGCAGGCAATAGCTGTGAACTCAGTTCTGTCTTTGCTGCGTCCAGATAGCGAACGGCAGTACTTCCAGATTCCACCCCATGAACATCGAACGAGACGGCCTGGCACTCAGTATCCAGTTCCAGCTCGATCGTCTGGTTTCCCTTCGCTGCATAGGCCAGCTGCAGAACTGGATTAACGAAATAGCTGGCTGCTTCCGGCGGCAATATATAGCTGTCCACGAAACCGGCCTTTCCATCTCCCTGCAGAAACCGGACTGTCATGTGCTTTGTTTTAATTGAGCCGCCTTCGCTTATCAGAACAGCGGCGTCTCCTGTTTGCTCTGAAAAGTCTTCAGTGACATCGCTTTCACTGCCCGCAGTTATCAGCAGTGATCTGCTTAAGGATGTCCTGGTTTTGCCGTCCAAGGTTACTGTGTAATAGGTTTGCACGTTTTGATTCAAATCGGCCAGAACGTCTTTTTTTTCTACGATGAATTCAATAGCCTTATCGCCCCATGTGGCGGGAATTCTGAAGCCATTTGTTAACGGTTTCAAACCGTCCCAGTGAAACTCGACATATTCCGAGGCTATCATTGGTTTATAGGAAATACTTACGGGCAAGCCGTTGGCGGGTACTTGGGTCGGGTCGAGTGTCTCGCCTTCTGCAAGTTCGATCACGGGTGCTGGCAGTTCGGAAATGGAACTTCTGATCTGCAAGGTCGTTACGGGTGAATTGATTACCGGACCGTCGCCTTTGTTGAGAACGTAGCTAACATCGACTTTACCGTCTATAAGCGGTGTGATGTACATCATGTCGATGTAACGCTCTATGGGATGACCATCCATATTCTGCGTAACAATGACGTCGAATGTGTAATTCTGTGGAGCGCCCGATGCTGTTGTACCGGCCCACGTCACATGCAGGGAATCTCCCTCGACAATCATTTCGCTGGCGTCAATACGGAGAGTTGCGCCTTCAGCGGGGAGAAGCCCTGGATCAAGCGTACCCTCGAACCCCACGACCTTCGGAGCAGGCAAGGCCTCGACTGCGCCGATGACCGCGACACTCGCCCTGCGAGAACTTTTTACATTTCCCGCTTGTGGCGTAACGGTGTATCGCATCACCGCATACCCTGAGGCGATCAATTTCACCTTGGCGTTGGGTATTTTAAGAGACAAGCCCCAGCCGATATCTCCCTGCTGGACAGTGTGGCTAACCCGCTCGTCCGGAAGAACAGTGCCACCGGCCGTGTGTCCGCTCCAGGTCAGTTCGACTGTATCGCCAAGTTCCATGGCTGGTTGGTTATAGTCGCGTGACGTGTTCGTGACCCAGTAATAGGTCTCATGAGGTGACCGACTGTAGGTTGGAATGTCGACATTGAGATCAGAACCACCAAGTTCATCGATATCCACCGCTCCATCGACTACCCCCTTACCGCTAACCCGCGGGGCTTGCAGAAAGCTGTTACCCACCTCAACATCAGTTTCTTTTTGCAACGACCATCTGGACCAGTTGTTTACGAGGTCGCGCACTTCGTAGCGGACGACGACTTTGCCGGGGCTGGCTTCGAGCGTCGTCCGAGTCACGACAAAGGTGACAGGTTGGCCGACTATCAACGGGGAGGACGGCCTAAGTCGCTGTCCGCCCCAGTCCAGCGTTACTACATCGTCCATGTCCATGTTTGTATACTGAGCCACTGTTAACGTCAATTCTGCAGTGGAGTCGTCAATCACATCAGGAACACCCGCTACGACAGGTAAATTTTCATTGATGTAGGGGGAGCCCGGATCCGGATCATTGCCACCAGGCACACTGGTTTTAACTCTTACTTCCAATTGAGGCGATGTGCTCTCGTTGCCGCCGATCGCCGTGGTTACCTTGTACTTTAGGGTATGCAATCCATCGCCGAATCGGGTGATGTCTGTCACTTTCACGAGAAAACTGACGAGCCTGGTTTGTACGGCTGCTTCGTCTACCTCTTTCGAGATCAGTGTCGTGTTTTCCCACTCAATATCAATGCGATCTCCCAAGTTAATGGCTCCGTCCACGGGCAGGACAACCTGCACGGGAACCGTTGCTTGTGGGTCCTCATACAGGTCGCTCCAGTTAAGGCCGCCGTTGGCTTCGGTGGAGGGAACCCTGGGAATGTTAAGCGCCTTTAATGCGGGTGGAGTGTTCATGGAACTATCCTTGTTCTAATACAAGTTTGACCGTCGCAGTCGTTCAGCTTCCGTTAATGAGCGGCGACACAGGCCGGAGCCTGCATCGCCGTCATTTATCATCGGTAGTTTTTGCAGGTTTTAGAGCCGCCCGGGCAGACTGACTCGCCCGGCAGCTTGACGTCGCAGTACGCCGACTTGGGATCGGACTGAGCGGACCCTTTGTCGTTTTCGAAAACGACATATGCTTCTACACGGCCTTGACTGCAGACAGCCCAGTGGTAAGTAGCCGGGACATTGAAGTCGTAGGTTAGCCTGTCATTGTCGATGTCTTCTTGGGTCACACTGTATGTCGCGCTGTAGGTTGCTGCGGGGATAAGGGTTCCCTCCGATAATTTATCGTAACCGGTAAAGAACAGCGTCACTTTGCTGCCCGCCACGACGTTGCTGTAGTCCAGTCGAGTTTGCACCGGGTTGTAACGGCTACCCGGCGGCCCGATCAATTGCTTGTCGCCAATAGCCCCCAACTCATTCAACACCGTGAAGACCACGTCGTCGATCGTACCCTCCCCTGGGAGTTCATCCGGCCCTGTCACCTGGACCGGGGTCGGCGCCGCAATCGCCGTGTTGGTCGCGGACGGGGTGCCGTCAGTGATACGGGTGACGGTGTAACCCACCGGGATCGCTGAACCGGAGCCCTCCGCCTCGATCGTCGTGCCAGGAACGGTCAGCTGCAGATCCTTCCCGTCGTCCAGATCTTTTTGCACAATGCTGCGCGTGACCGTTGTCTGGGTTTGCGAACCCCAGGTGAGCTTGATGAGATCCTCAAGCTCGTATACATCCTCTCCGTCCTTGCCCAACCATGGAATGTACGCAGTGGCGTTTTGATCGAAATCCTCGGGTGGAATGATGTTGTCTTCAGGGCCGGGTGGCGGGCTGCCGGTATTACTGAAACTGCGCACCACCAAGGGCAAAAGGTTTTCGTGTTCAGGGGTCTCAGGGTCGGGGTCTGGGCCGCCAGGCAGTCTCAAGTCCACCTCGACGTTGTCAGTTAGCGATTTGCCAATGGACTCGCCATTGCGGAACACCTCAAACAAAACGTCGACGTTACCCACTTCGGTTTCGGCGGCCACCAGGGCATACGAAAGATCAATGACAAGGATGGGGTCGTTCGGAAGGTCGGTGGCAGTCAAAGCGTGTTTATCTGAGAGCTGGCTGCCCCAATTAACTTGTATCTCATCACCCACCTGCGCCAGATCATATTTCGTGATGTTGACCAATGTCCCCGAGCGCGCTTCGGCCTCGTCCAGCAGATCGGAATCGGCCTGTGGCACGGTGGGGGCAGGGATGATTGTGGGGGTAGTGTGTAGTTGAATGTCATATTGCACGGTGAAAGAAGCAGCGAAGTTGCCGGACTTGTCGGTCACCCCGAAAGAGAAGAAATGAAGCCCGTTGCCTACTTTTTCCAGTTCGGCCTCTGGGTAGTAGAGCTGGATAAACTCAGGTAGGTTTGTAGGTTCCTGATCAAGTTCCTGTGAGTAGACGAGTGTCGTTCCGATATATAGGTCAATCTTATCGCCTCGGGCAATCCCTTCGTAATGCGCAAGCTGGACTTTCAGCTGCCCATTGATAATGTCCGAATCTACGATCATTCCACTTTGGGCAACCGCAGGCGGAAAAAGCAGTAACGGAAAGGCTCCGCCACCGGGCGCGACGGTGTCTACCCGCACAGTGAACCTCTGGCTAAAGCTCTCGTTCCCGCCAGGGAACGAGAGAGCCCTGACCCTCACTATGTATACACCATGGACCAGCAGGTCTTTCGGCACATAAGTCTTGAATACGGTTGCCGGGTTTGCTGCCTCCGCATCAGTGACGGTGTATGGCGTCCCTACCAAGTCGTCTACACCCGGGTCATTGGGATCACCCGGGATGAATAATTTCCATGCCGCCTGCAGCCGCATTTGGGGTCTGACCCCATCCCACCATGGCATGTTTATTTCAAGATCGTCGCCGAGGACGGTGATGGGTAAAAGTCCGTCATAACCCGCGATTGCGGCGGGGACAGAGATAATAGGCTCTGCCAGTGCGACGTCACCAGACCGGTCCGCCGGGCAAGCGCCGAGCCTTAGTGCTCGAGAAACATAGCTGCTCATGTGACTCTCCCTAATATTCAAGATGCAGTAAAATTCGTAGCCGATCCGAGGCCACCAATTTATTGCCGTTAGTAGCCATTGAGGTGTACAGACCGTTTGGCGCGCAGGTGGGCTGCTGCTATTTGATAGCGCGCCACGGACTTGGAGTTGTCGCGAATTCATCAAGAATCACGCCTCCACCCGAAGTCCATTTCGATGGAGACACGAAGTGCATCTCGGCATCTGAAATCAAGGTTAGTGCACCCGCAGCGTAAATAAACTAACGCAACTATAATATTTCGCGATAACGCCAGCGCTTTTACCTCGGAGTCCTGTACGTCGTCGTTTAGTGCGTGTGTTTCCGAGTAAGCAAAATACTCCGCGAACAGATCTTGTCTGCTCGTTATTTCGAATGGCAATAACAACGCAATGCGTGATCGCGAAATTTTCTAAATTCTTATCTGGTAGGAAATTTCCTTGTTTAAAACAGGAAATGTCCTACACGTGCAGCTAGCCTGATTAATCATACTGCGGCCTTCGTTTTGTTTTCCTCGTTGAGGTGTCTAACTAATGTCCGATAAATTTCCAAAAGCTGCGTTGGCGTGTTCCGCTGCGCTCGCAGGGTTCTTACTTCAAGAGGGCGCCCAGGCGCGCACACTCAATGGAAGCTCTGCTACCGTGAACAGTGGTGATCCCATTGAAAGCTGGACGCTGCTAAATGGCGCGACATTAGACGTAAATGCTCAGACGTCCTCCGTTTCAGTCCAGTCAGGGTCGACCTTGAATCTAAATGCGGATTCGTCTGTGCTGTCGCGAGGGAGCGCAGTTTCGCTAAACCAGAGCGACGCTAAAATCGCTGGCGCGCTAATAGAGAGCACTGGCAGTTTCGGACTTGTTCTTACTACTGATTTTGCGGGTACCCCCGGCACAACTGCCAATGTGGTCAACAGCACCATCATCGGCTCTGGACGGGGGGTGAGTGCTTCGACCGGTGAATTGAGCTTGTCCAATACCATCGTGCAGGGCAACGATGCGGGGGGCGCAGGGTCTTTTCTGGGGGGCGGTGTGGGCGTGGCGCTGTTCAACAGCTCGGCAACCATTACAAACGGCAGCCGTGTCACGGGTGGTCAGAACGGCATATTGATCAGCCCGGACTCGGTGACGCCCAACCTCCCCTCGAGCGTGCTGATCGATAACTCCACGATCGCTGGCGCAACCGGAAGCGCGATAATCGTCGGGTCATTCGATGACGCCCTTCCTTCGACAGCGACCATCACCATTCAGAACGGCTCCTCACTGAGCGGCGGCAATGGCGTCATTCTCGAAGCCGCCAATAATTCCACTGCAACGTTTATCGTTGATAGCAGCAGCCTGACAGGAGACGTACTGGTGAACGCTGGGTCCACTGGCGCACTGACTCTACAAAATAGCGCCGCGCTGGCGGGTAATGTCACAAATGTGGGCAACCTGGAGGTGAACGGACGTTCCTCCGTAACAGGCAACATTTCCCAAATTGACACGTTTAGTGTTGAAACGGGCTCCAGTGTCAGCGGCAATGTTTCTGACGTGCAGCGCTTGAATCTGAGCGGGGGCTCTCAACTCAGTGGCAACCTTTTGCGTGTTCAGAATTTGAGTCTGGAAGACTCCACCTGGACCACCAGCGACGGCCAGGGCGTGAGCAATCTCACCATGAATGCGGGCACGGTGAACGTCGGCGCAAATGCCGGTACGTTCCAGACCCTGAATCTAAGTACTTTGTCCGGTAACGGCCGGTTCATCATGGACACTGACCTCGCCAGTCAACAGGGTGACCAGATCAACGTATCGGGTGTCGCGACCGGCAGTTACGATTTGCAGATCAGAAACACCGGCGTCGACCCGGTCAAGGGCGGCCCGGACCAGCAGGTCGTGCACACAGGTACGGGCAGTACGGCCGGCTTCGCTGTGATAGGCGGCCAGGTCGATTTCGGCACTTTTGCCTACGAGCTGGAGCAGCGAGGCAATGGTGACGGAACTGATTGGTATCTGGTGCAGAAATTTGATGACGAAGGTGAACCGATCCCGACCCCAGGTACGCGCTCGGTTATAGGACTGTTCAGCGCCGCTCCTACGGTATGGTATGGCGAGTTGACGAGTCTTCGTAGTCGCATGGGCGAGCTGCGCTACGGCAAGACGGAGGGAGGCGTATGGTCGCGGGCTTATGGCAATAAGTACAATCTCTCCGCAGCCGGTGGCACCGCCTATCAGCAGAACCAGCAGGGCATATCGTTTGGTGTCGATGCGCCTTTGCCCGTGACCGAGGGGCAATGGCTAGTAGGCATTCTGGCGGGTTACAGCCGTTCGGATCTGAACATCGCGGCAGGCACATCCGGACAAGTCGACAGTTACTACTTGGGTGCGTACACCACGTGGTTGTCTGACAGCGGCTACTACATCGATGCAATTATCAAGGCTAACCGGTTCAAGAACACCTCTGATGTGCGCATGAGCGACGGAGGCAAATCCGAGGGTAACTACAACACCTCGGGACTGGGCATGTCTGTGGAAGCAGGCAAGCACATCAAGCTGCAGGACGACTGGTTCGTAGAGCCATTCGTGCAGGCGTCGACGCTGTGGGTGAAGGGCCAGGACTATGCCCTGGACAACGGCATGGAAGCACGCAGCAACAACGCCGATTCGTTCCTGGGCAAAGTCGGCACCACAGTGGGGCGTAACTACCCGCTGGATAAAGGTGGCTATGTTCAGCCTTATGTGAAGATCGCAATGGCGCATGAATTCGCGAAGAGTAATCGGATCAAGGTCAACGACAATACTTTCAGCAACGATCTGTCCGGCTCTCGCGGCGAATTGGGAGCCGGTATCGCTGCTCAGTTGACAGACGTGTTGCAGTTGCATGCCGATGTTGAATACAGCAATGGTCAGAACATTGAACAGCCTTGGGGCATGAATGTGGGGCTTCGCTACAGCTGGTAACGAAGACGCAACCATTTGATGTAATGAAAGGGGTCTTGGCTGACCTCTTTCTTGCGCCTGCGTTGAGCGTTCCAACACCGCATGCCGATCAGCGTCGTTTCCTGGCACCGTGGTGACACCTGCCCGATGACCGTTTCGTCTATGCCGCGCCGCGGCACGAAAGCTGCTTCATGGGACGCGGAGACGGTAAGCTCTGGCATCGAATCGAGGTCCGCATTGCATATGCCCCTACTCGCTGGCAGAGGATTGCCGTATAACGGGCAACAATCGCGTGTTCGGCAACGAAGGACCCAGAATAAAAGCTGATGAAGACTCCAAAACGCATTGAACCCCTGATCGAAGACGGTCTGGTCGACGAGGTGCTGCGCCCGCTGATGAGCGGTAAAGAGGCAGCTGTTTATGTGGTGCGCTGTGGCAAAGAGCTGCGTTGCGCGAAGGTTTACAAGGAGGCAAACAAACGAAGTTTCCGCCAGGCTGCGGAGTATCAGGAGGGCCGCAAGGTCCGTAACAGCCGTGATGCCCGCGCCATGGCGAAGGGCTCTAAGTTTGGACGCAAAGAAACCGAGGACGCCTGGCAGAACGCCGAGGTCGCGGCGTTGTTCCGACTCGCGAGCGCGGGTGTCAGGGTTCCCAAGCCGTTCGACTTCCTCGAAGGCGTGCTGCTGATGGAGATGATTTGTGACGAATACGGAGACGCGGCGCCGCGCCTGAACGACGTCACGCTGGAGCCGGATCAGGCACGGGAATATCACGCGTTCCTGATCCAGCAAATCGTCCTGATGCTGTGTACCGGCCTGGTGCACGGTGACCTGTCTGAGTTCAACGTGCTGTTGACGCCGACCGGGCCTGTCATCATCGACCTGCCGCAGGCGGTTGACGCGGCGGGTAACAATCACGCATTCAGCATGCTGGAGCGCGACGTCGCCAACATGGCTTCGTACTTCGGCCGGTTTGCCCCTGAGTTGAAACAAACGCGCTACGCCCGCGAGATGTGGTCCTACTTCGAAGCAGGCACGCTGTCGCCATCGACCGTCCTGACCGGGGTGTTCGCTGATCCGGATGAGATTGCCGACGTAGGCAGTGTCTTGCGTGAGATCGAAGCGGCGCGACTGGATGAAGACCGTCGCCAGGCGGGGCGTGCGGCGGACGATGCGCCGCCGGGGAAAACTGAAGAACCGCCTCCGCCCTGGATGCAATAATCGACAAAGAAAAACCCGGCTCAGGCCGGGTTTTTTCGTTGGCGGCTAGTAATTCAAATCCGCTTTCTTCAAATACATCCCGTTGGGCCCGGACGCGATGCGGTATTTCAAAACATCACCCGCATTGATGTGCAGGCGCGTGTTGTTCTGCGCTTCAATGCCCGGCGAGCAGCCCGGCGTCTGGCCCGGCAGCACACGCAAGCGCACCGACAGGTCGCCTGCTGGCAAATTGAATGAGCGTGACTCTTCCTGATACAGGCGGCCGACGAGTTGGTCCTGCATGAATATTCCGATTTCGCAGGAGGTGGAGACCTCCAGGCGCTCGCGGGAAATGATCAGCACGCCATAGTCCTGATCGGCATGAGCCCAGGATGCGCACGCCAACAGGCCGGCGAAACCTGCAATACGAATGGCTGACCAGCGCATGGCTGATTCTCCTGATATGACGGTTGTAGGCGCACTCTGGCGCAGAGCGCAGATGAATACCAGCCCGGCAGATCCCTCGGAAACTTGACCTTGCCCCGACGGGAAGGTCTTAGATGGCGTTATCACACGTTTTCGATGAGAACAGGAGGCAGCACATGCAGGTATTCAAGGTTCAAGGCATGACCTGCGCACATTGCGTGCGCGCCGTCACCACCGCCATTCAGGGTGAAGACCCGGCGGCAGATGTACAGGTTGATCTCGACAAGGGTGAAGTGAAAGTCCAGAGCCTGCTTGGTGCCAAGCAGGTGGTGGGATTAATCGAAGAAGAAGGCTATACCGCAACAGCAGACTGACGCGGGTCTTGTAGGAGCGCGCTTGCCCGCGAATTGCGATGTGTCATCCCCAGGTCATGTGTCTGGAAAA